>DATCZB010000294.1:0-5396 GCA_036526155.1 Gammaproteobacteria bacterium | reverse complement strand
AGCGACTGCATCCTGAGCCGCACGATCAGGGACTTCAGCACGCTGGACAACCGCAACCTGATACTGGATGTGGCGGGCAGCCGGGCCTACCACGTGGTTCTGGCAACGCCCTCCTTCAGCCTCGAATCCGAGTTTTCAATTGGCCTCGTCGACCGCGATGGCGATGGTCGCATTTGCCCGTTCGGACGTGATCGCATATTGATCGACGGTCCCCTGGCAGAGCAGGTTTCGATTCGCAGTATCGAGCAGATCAGCGAGGACGAGATCGAGGCGCTCAGAGTGCGATTCGGTCTCGAGGAGGCAGCGCCGGAGGATTCTGTAACCGTTACCGAGATCGAATGAGCAGCGGCGCCGAGAGCCGCATCGGAAATGACACGTAAAAAAGCGGGCCAGAACCGCAAGAGCAGCCACAGCTGGACCGGAGCGAGCGATGTCGCGTTGCTCGACTGGCGCTTTCGCGATCTCCGGCTCAGCACGCGATCGAGCCCGGTCGCACTCGACATCGAGCACCTGTATGCGACGCTCGGGCGGCGCGGCATACGCTTCAAGCCGCATGTATGGCTCTCGACCGACTGGTTTTCGCCAGACGGCATTCCGGGAATCGCCGTGCCGTTTTTCGCCGCTCACCCCCGCCTCGCGCGACTCGAGCGGCGACTCAAAGGCGAGGCCGAAGGCACCAATCGCTACTGGCGGCGGCGAATCCTGCGCCATGAAGCGGGCCACGCGCTCGATACGGCGTTTGCGCTCCGGCGCCGCGCCGACTGGCGAGCCGTGTTCGGGCAGGCATCGAAACCCTACCCGACCCAGTACGCCGTCAGGCCGGCGAGCCGGCGCTTCGTCCTGCATCTGGGGCACTGGTATGCCCAGAGCCACCCGACCGAAGATTTTGCCGAGACTTTTGCCGTCTGGCTGCAACCGAAAAGCAGGTGGCAACGAGACTACGCCGGTTGGCCGGCCCTCAGGAAGCTCGAGTATGTCGACGCGTTAATGGCCGAGATCGCCGGTCGCCGCCCCGTCAATGCAGATCGAAGCGTGGTCGCATCGCTCACATCGAACCAGCGGACGCTGAGGGAACACTACCGGCGGCACGCGTCGCGCGAGTCGCTGAGCGAGCGCCGCTATGACGCCTGGCTCAGGCGCACGTTCATGGACCGAGCCCGCGCGCCCGATGCCGTTTCCGCCAGCCGTTTTCTCAAGGCTGCCGAGACCAGGCTGCGTGAGCGCGTCTCGCAACAGACTGGTGCCGGCAGTTACCTCTTGGCCCATGTCGCGGACGTTCTCCGACAGCGGTCGCGCGAACTCGATCTGGTTCTGCGCACGAATCAGCGTGCGGCGTTGCCCGCCGCCGCGCGCCTTTACGAGCGCGTCGTCCACGATCTGTTGCGCCGCAACCGGGAGCGCTACGTCATATGAGGCACTATCGCATTCTGCTGATGGTGCATGAGGCACTGGTTCCCCCCGACGACATCTCCCGCTTGAGTGAAGACGACGTCGACGTCTTCAAGACGGAGCACGACGTATTGCGCACGCTGCGCGACCTCGGGCACACCGTGCGTGTCATCGGGATCGGCGATCAGCTGAGCGAGCTCAGGGCATCGATTCGCGACTTCAGGCCGCACATCGTCTTCAACCTGCTCGACGAGTTCTCGGGGATAGAAACCTACGACCACTACGTCGTCGCCTACCTCGAGCTCAAGCGACAGCGCTACACGGGGTGCAACCCGCGCGGCATGATGATTTCGCGCGACAAGGTGCTGACCAAGCAGGTTCTGGCCAGCCATCGCGTCGCCACGCCGGCGTTTCGTCTGTTTGCTTTCGGCAAGCGCTTCCGTGAGCCGAGACGCCTGAGATTCCCGATGTTCGTCAAGTCGGCCACCGAAGACGCCTCGCTCGGGATTGCGCAGGCTTCTGTCGTCGACGATATGCAGGCGCTGCGCGATCGCGTCGAGTTCATTCACGACCACGTGCAGAGTGATGCGCTGGTCGAAGAGTACGTCGACGGCCGCGAGCTCTACATCGGGGTGCTCGGCAACTCGCGGCTAACGACATTTCCGGTCTGGGAAATGGATTTCGGCAATCTCCCCGGCGTTCAGGCGCGCATCGCAACCCGCGCCGTCAAGTGGGACAAGAAGTACCAGGAACGCCACGGAATCGCGACCCACGCCGCATCAGAGCTGAGCCCGGAGCAGCTGGCCGGACTCGCGCACCTCGCCAAACGCGTTTATCGTGCGCTGCATATGAGCGGCTATGCACGAATGGATCTCAGACTGCGTGGGGACGGAAAGGTGTTCCTGCTCGAGGCCAACGCCAATCCCGACCTGACTTACGGCGAGGATTTCGCCGAATCTGCCGAAGCCGGCGGCCTGGACTACGACGCACTCATCAAGCGCATCGTCGGCATCGGCCTCGCCTATCGCCCCGAGTGGAGGATGTTCGAACCATGAGTCTCTGGTCGCATGCAGCCGCCGTAGCGGCAAAGACGCCCGAGTCGCGCAACCGGCTCGTCGATTTCCTGCGCGCCGCGTCGATCCTTGCGGTGATATCCGGGCACTGGCTGCTCGCCGCGCCCTACCTGGCGGACGGCCGCCTGGTCATGGGCAACATGCTGGAGCTGGCCGACTACACGAAGTGGCTGTCCTGGGGCTACCAGGTCATGCCCGTGTTCTTCCTCGTCGGCGGCTATGCGAACGCCGTCTCCTGGCGCGCCGCGCTGCGCGACGGAAAGCCGTTCTCGGTCTGGCTGGATGCGCGCCTGCGGCGACTCATCCTGCCCGTGCTGCCGCTGATCGCGGCCTGGGTATTCCTGGCCTGGCTCGGCCGCGGCCTGGGGCTCGACGCTGCATTCGTGCAGCAAGGCTCGAAGACCGCGCTGGTTCCGATCTGGTTCCTTGCGATCTACACCCTCATTATCCTGCTCGTTCCCCTGACCCACGCCGCGTGGCAGCGCTGGGGATTCGCCTCGTTCCTCGTTCCCGTGGCGCTCGCGGCAGCCGACGATGTGTTGTTCTTTGCCGGCTACCCCGGGCTCGGCTGGTTCAATTACGTGTTTCTCTGGGTGGCAGTCCACCAGCTCGGCTATGCGTGGCGTGACAACCGCATCGCTCGCCCGCTGGCCCGGTTCGGCTTCGGCTGTTTCGGGCTCGGGCTGCTGTGCGGCCTGACCTTGCTCGGACCCTACCCCGTGGCCATGATCAGCGATCCCAACGCCGCCATGAGCAATACCCTGCCGCCCAAACTCCCGCTGCTGGCGCTCGGTATCGCGCAGACCGGCTTTCTGCTCTCGTTTGAAACGCCGCTGCGGCGCTGGCTCGCCCGCCCCGCACCTTGGACCGCTGCCGTGTTGCTGAACGGCATGATCATGACGATCTACCTCTGGCACTCCACGGCGCTGGCACTGATCATCGCCCTGTCGGCAGCGCTCGGAAACCTCGGCCTGGGTTTCGACCCCGGCAGCTCCGCCTGGTGGTTATCTCGACCCGCCTGGCTCGCAATCTATACCCTTGCGCTCGCGGCCCTGCTGCCGCTGGTTGCCCGTTTCGAGCGCTTGCCGATTCCGAAGACGGCCGCGGCCACCGCTCGGAATCAGATTGCCGGCGCAACGCTTGCCTGCTCGGGACTGGCCTTGCTCGCCTATTACGGTCTTGGCGGCGAGGTTGCGCTGTCGATTCAGGGCATCGCCGTGTCGGCACCGTTTCTCGGCGGGTTGATGGCCGGCCTGCTGCATACGCCGCGCCCCTCGCGGAAGTCGGCCTAGTCGCAAGCCGAGGGCGCTGCGGCGGCGAACCACGGGCGATGGGCCGGCGATTCCGGATCCAGGCAACCTTCTAGATTCAGCAACTCGATACGCCGAAACTGCACGGGATGGCTCTCGCTCTGCAATGCGATAAAGCCCGCGCCGAGCGGCCGACCCTCAGGCTGCATTTCCGGGCGGTGACCGGATACGGCGCCGCCACCCGTCTCCATCCCCGAATACTCGATCACGACCTCACCGTCGACAGAGTGCGCGATGCTGTCACTTCCGAGCACGAGGATATCGACCGCAACCCATCGCTCGCCGTCATAAGTTGGTGAGCTCGAATCGATGCAGTGCGCCGTCGTGAATTGGCTCTCGTAAACGACATTCGTGCCCGGCGTGCAGAGGTTGGCCGTCGACCGCGGGCGCCCGTCGCCAAAACCCCCGAGCAACTGGACCTCGAGCGAAACAGGGAAATCCTGCTCGTCCGGCATCGTGTCGGGCGGCTGCGAGTGCAGCATCGCGCCGGAGTTGCGGAGCGCCCACTCCGGGCCGCCCGCAACCTGCTCGCCGACGAACCGGTACTCGAAACGCAGTCGATAATGGGAGAAAGGCGCCGCATAGAACAAGTGGCCAAACCGGTCATCGAATTCATCGTAGCCGTCGTAGGCAACGGTCAGGAGCCCATCCTCGACACGGAACGTATCGGCAAAGTTCTCTCCTGGCGGAAAACGACGAATCTTCGGAATCCAGCCGTCGAGGTCCTCGCCATTGAACAGCGACACCCACCCCGCCTCGGCAACGTCCTGCTGAGCGCTGGCCCAGTGCGGCACGAGCAGCAACAGCAAGACAGGAAAAATTCGCAGCCGCCAGGGTTCGGATTCGAGCCCTGGCATGCCACGTCTAGGCATGCGGCGCCCAGGCGCGATCGCCGACCTCGTATGGCACGCATGGGTCGAATCGGCCCGGCGACTCGATATAGCGCATCGCCTGCGTGTACCCGATCTCGGAAGTGAAGTAGCCGCTCAAAGTCAGCTCTTTGAGCATTCGGAAATAGTGCACGGGATCGCCGGGCTCCCGCGCACGCATGTGGTCGTATTGCTCGCGATCGAGCCGGGTCAGGAGCGCGGTGCGAGACGCCTGCGCTGCCTCCATGAAATCGACACCGTAGTCCGCAAGGCACTCGGCGTTGAGCCGATCGAGACCATCGAAAAAGATCTGCTGCTCCCGGCTCGTGTACGTATCGGCGACCATGACCGACATGAACTCACCGACTCCGGCCGCCTTCGCGCCGGGCGTTCCGGTAGCCGGCAGAATCGTATCTGCTATCTCGTCGAGCAATTCGATCTCTGCCGCCGCGAACACTTCGCCAACCGGCCGGCTGCCGGAAACGGCACAACCGGATAGCAGCGCGGCGCCGCCGACGAGGCTTCCGCCCAGCAGCGTGCTCACCTGCAGCAACGCGGCGCGACGGCTGACGAGCAACGGGGACAAGGAGTTGTCGGATCTCTGGTTCGACATCGGCAGTCAGAGGTTTCTTCGGTTCAGCTCGGCAACGGCGTGGTCGGCTGCCCGCGCGGTCAGCGCCATGTAGGTCAGCGAAGGGTTCTGACAGGCCGCGGAAGTCATGCACGCGCCGTCAGTGACGAACACATTGGGCGCA
>DATCZB010000293.1:0-4283 GCA_036526155.1 Gammaproteobacteria bacterium | reverse complement strand
GAGACCGGCGAGCTCGTCGAGAGCCTGCCTGAGTCGATGCTCGCCGAGTGCGAGGCCCTGGCCGGCGGGCAGCAGGTGACGCCCGAATACCTGCGCTCGCAAATCGAGATCGGCACGCGCGTTTGTCGCAATATCGCCGAGGTGCGCGAGTCGCTCGGTGTGCTCCGCCGCGCCGTGATCGACGTCGCGGCCCGACACGGGCTCGCGCCGATTGCCGTCTCGACGCATCCGTTCGCGCACTGGCAGGCGCAAAAGCACACGGCGCGCTCACGTTACGACGCGTTGTCGCAGGAGTTTCAGGCCACGGCCAACCGGCTCCTGATTTGCGGTATGCATGTGCACGTCGGCATCGACGAGGACGAGCTCAGGATCGACCTCATGAATCAGGCGAGTTACTTCCTGCCGCATCTGCTCGCGCTGTCGACGTCCTCGCCGTTCTGGGAGGGCATGGATACGGGGCTCAAGTCCTATCGCGTCACCGTCTTCGACACATTGCCGCGCACGGGCCTGCCCGAGCGTTTCGCGAGCTTCAGCGAGTTCCAGCGCCTCGTCGGTGTCATGACGCAAGCCGGCCTCATTGCCGACTCGACTCACATCTGGTGGGACATCCGGCCGAGCGGCCGCTATCAGACGCTCGAGACGCGGATCATGGACGTCTGCACCGACGTCGAGGATGCCGTCTGCATCGCCGCGCTCGTGCAGTGCATCATGCGCATGCTCTGGCGCCTGCGGGCCGGCAACCGGCGCTGGCGCAGTTACGAGCCGATGCTGATTCACGAGAATCGCTGGCGCGCGATGCGCTACAGCTTCGACAAGGGGCTCATCGATCTCGGTCGCGGCAACGTCATACCGTGCGCTCAGCTGTACGAGGAGCTCATCGAGCTGATTCGTGAAGATGCCGAGGCGCTCGATTGCGTCGCCGAGGTCGAGCATGTGCGCAGGATTCTCGCGCGCGGCACGAGCGCTCACCGGCAGCTCGAGATCAGGCGCCGCTTGCTCGGGGAGGGCAAGAGCGTCGAGGAGGCCGAACGGGCAGTCATTGCGCATCTGATCGAGGAAACGGCTCGCGGGATCCCGCCGGCGGAGACGTAAACCCTTGAGCGGAAAGTTCAGCATCTCGGTCGCGCCGATGATGGAGCGCACCGACCGCCACTTTCGCTACCTCATGCGTCTCGTAAGCCCGAGCGCGCGGCTCTACACCGAGATGATCACGAGCGCGGCGCTCTTGCGTGGCGACGCCGCGAGCCTGCTCGAGTTCGATGCGACCGAGCACCCGGTGGCGGCCCAGCTCGGCGGCAGCGACCCGGACGCGCTGGCAGCGGCCGCAACCCTCGTCGCCGAGGCCGGATACGACGAGGTCAATCTCAACGTCGGCTGCCCGTCGAGCCGCGTGCAGGCCGGCGAGTTCGGGGCCAGGCTCATGCTCGAGCCCGACCGCGTCGCCGCTTCGGTCGCCGCGATGGTGCAATCCTCGGGACTGCCGGTTACGGTCAAGACGCGCATCGGCGTGGACGAGCACGACGACTACGAGATATTGAAGACGCTGACGACGGCCGTCGTCGCTGCCGGCGCGAGCGCGCTGATCGTGCACGCGCGCAAGGCCTGGCTCAGCGGATTGAGCCCGAAGCAGAACCGGGAGATTCCGCCGCTCGATTATCCGCGCGTGTATCGGCTCAAGGCCGAGTTTCCTGCGTTGCCGATCGAGATCAATGGCGGCTTCACGACCGAGCGCGACGTGCTGGCGCAGATGGGCAAGGTCGACGGCGTCATGCTCGGCCGGGCCGCCTACAACGACCCGCTGCTCGTCGGCCGTCTCGACCGAAAGCTCGATCGCGGTGCGGACGCCGGGCCGCCGTCAGCGACCGGCCTGCTCGAGCGCTATGCGGTCTACATGCGCCGCGAGCAGGCGCGCGGCACGCCGTTACGCGCGATGACGCGGCATCTGATGGGGCTTTTCCGCGAGCAGCCGGGCGCCAGGCGCTGGCGACGGCGGCTCGGCGAGCTGACGCAATCGGGTGCATCCGTCGACGACCTTCTTGCGGAGCTGACTGGTATGCCGACCGTAACCCGATACAATGCCGGCTCTGCCGGCAACCCAGGCACTGGAATCCAGGAGAGGTAACCCGCGGTGACGATGCGCCCGAAGCAACACGACCAGACGCCGATGTCGGAGCAGCATGAGCTGCACGACCTTTACGAGGCGGCCGTCCAGGCCGTCGACGCCGAAGTCGAGTTTCTCGATGCGACGTTTCGGGCGCTAAGGGGACGCGATGCCGTCAGCTTCCGCGAGGATTTCTGCGGCACGGCCAGTGCCGCGTGTGAATGGGTGCGCTCGGGCAAGGATCGCTACGCGATCGGCGTCGATAACGATGCCCCGACGCTCGAGTGGGGCCGCGAGCACCGCGTCGCCAGGCTGCCCGAGATCGACCGCGCCCGCGTCAGGCTGCTCGAGGACGACGTCAGGACGGTGCAGACCGAGCCGGTCGACATCATCGGCGCGTTCAACTTCAGTTATTTCATGTTCGAGACGCGCGACATGCTGCGCGAGTACTTCGCGAGTTGTCGCGACGCGCTCGCCGACGACGGCATCCTGTTCCTCGACGCCTTCGGCGGGCCCGACTCGATCGACGTGCAAAAGGAAAAGACCAAGTTCGACAACTTCACCTACATCTGGGATCAGGCCGAGTTTCATCCGGTCACCAATCACATGGTGGCCCATATCCACTTCAAGTTTCCGGACGGCTCGAAGATCAGGAAGGCGTTCACCTACGAGTGGCGCATGTGGACTTTGCCGGAGATCCGGGAGCTCCTGCTCGAGGCCGGCTTCAGTACGGCTCGCATATACTGGGAAGGCGAGGACGAGGACGGCGAAGGTAACGGCGAGTTTGCCGAGACCGATACCGGCGAGCCCGATCTCGCCTGGATCTGTTACATCGTAGCGGAGAAATAGCGGTTCCGTGTCCGAAGACGCGCAACTCACGATACTGTTCGCCGACGTGGTCGGCAGCACGCAGCTGTTCGAGCAGCTCGGGGATACCAAGGCCCGGGACATGGTCGGGCGCTGCATCGAGATCATGCGCGTGGCGACCGAGTCGCATGACGGCAAAGTCATCAAGACGATTGGCGACGAGGTCATGGCGACGTTTGCCAATGCCGACGACGCGATCTCGGCGGCCCGGGAGATGCACGATAACATCGCCGCCGCCGATGATCTGTCGCATGACCGGGGCCATGTTGCGATCCGGGTCGGCTGTCATTTTGGCAGCGTCGTGGAAGAGGAGGGCGACGTCTTCGGCGGGGCCGTGCACACAGCGAACCGGATGACGAGCCAGGCCAAGGCGCACCAGATCCTGACCACGCTGGCCACGGTCAATGAGCTGACGCCGGTGTGGCGGTCAATGGCGCGCGAGATCGATATCGCCACCGTGCGCGGCAAGGCCGAAGAGGTCGTCCTGTTCGAGATCGTCTGGCAGCCCGACGAGGCGACGAGCATGTTGCCGCGGGTGCCGCTGCCGCGCGACAAGGCGCAGCGGGTTCTGATCTTGCGTTGTCAGGGCGGCGAGGTCCGGTTGGGCGACGGGCGCCGGACCGCGACGCTCGGTCGTGCCGAGGAAAACGACGTCGTCGTCAAGGGCAATCTGATTTCGCGCGTCCATGCGAAGGTCGAGGCGAGTCGCGACCGGTTCATGCTCGTCGATCAGAGCACCAACGGAACCTATATCCAGACCGACGATGGTGACGAGATCTTCGTGCGCCGCGATTCGGCCGTGCTGACGGGCGAGGGCGTCATCGGCCTCGGCCGCCCGGAAGACATCGGCAACGACCGCGCCATTCGGTACGTCATCGAGGAATAAGTTCGAGAAAGGGGTCCAGAAAAAGGGGTCAGACCCCATTTCGGTGAAAAAGGGGTCTGACCCCTTTTTCTGGACCCCTTTTTCTGATTTCAGGCGGTGTTGGCGAGCGCCTCGGGTTCGTCGGGGCCGAGGGCAGCCCGGAGCTTATCGAGCTCCGTTCTCAGGGCCTCGGGCACGCGATCCGCATACTCATCGAGGTATTCGTCGATCGCCCGAACTTCGGCGCGCCAGCCGTCGTAATCGACCGCCAGCAGCTGTTCGAGCGTTTCGGCGCCGATTTCGAGACCTTGCAGATCGATGTCATCCGGTTGCGGCAGGAAGCCGATCGGCGTGTCCACGGCCTCGGCTTTTCCGGTGCAGCGGTCGATGATCCATTCGAGCACCCGGAGGTTCTCACCGAAACCCGGCCACAGGAACTTGCCGTCGGCG
>DATCZB010000292.1:0-4857 GCA_036526155.1 Gammaproteobacteria bacterium | reverse complement strand
GTCATCCGGCCGAGAGCCTCAGCATCGCCCCGACCTTGCGCCTGGCGCGCGACCACGCCAGGGAATTCCTGACCGCCGGCGGTGCCGCGCTCTCATTGCAGCTCATGCGTGCGACCCGGATGCTGCTCGTCCCGCTGTTCGGCATCGAACTCGGTCTGGATGCCGCGCTGATTGGCCTGATCTACTCGCTGTCCGCCGGAATCGACATGTGTCTGTTCTATCCCGTCGGCTGGGTCGTCGATCGCCACGGGCGCAAGTGGAGCGCCGTGCCGAGCCTGTCGCTGTTTGCGCTCGCCCTGATGGTCCTGCCGCTGGCGTCGGGGTTCGCCTCGTTGCTGGCCGTCGCCTGCCTGCTCGGGTTGGCCAACGGGCTCGGCACCGGAATCGTCATGATCATCGGTGCGGACCTGTCGCGTAAGTCCGAGGATCGCAGCCAGTTTCTCGGGGTGTGGCGCCTGATTGGCGACATCGGGATGAGCGGGGCGCCGCTCATCACTGCGGCGCTCGTGGGCATCGCGAGCCTGGCTGCCGCGAGCGTCGCCGCGGCCGGGATAGGCATGGCCGGCGCCATCGTCATGCTGACGCTCGTGCCGGAGACGCTCGAGCGTGCGCGGTCGCGCCGCGCTGAATTACCATAGCCCGATGCAACGAGCGATCCCTTGCTACCTCATGCGCGGCGGCAGCTCCAAGGGGCTGTGCTTCGAGGCACAGAATCTGCCCGCAGAGCCGGCCGAACGCGACCGCATTCTGGTCGCGGCGATGGGCGATGACGAGCGTCAGATCGACGGTGTGGGTGGCGCCCATCCGCTGACGAGCAAGGTCGCCATCGTCAGCCCGTCGGCCGAGGACGATGTCGACATCGATTACCTGTTCGCCCAGGTCGTCGTCGGCGCAGGCCGGGTCGACACGACACCGAACTGCGGCAACATGCTGGCAGCCGTCGGGCCGTTTGCGCTCGAAACCGGAATGCTCGAGGCGAAGGGCGACGCAACCACTGTTCGCGTGCGCATGCTGAATTCGGGCAACCTCTGCGAGCTCCTGATCCAGACGCCCGGCGGCCAGGTGAGCTACGAGGGCGACGCGCAGATCGATGGCGTTCCCGGGACGGCGGCGCCGATCATCTGTAATTATCTCGACGTGGCGGGCTCGGTTTGCGGCTCGCTGCTGCCGACCGGCAACGCCATCGACATCGTCGACGGCATCGAAGTGACGGCAATCGATAACGGCATGCCCGTCGTCGTCATAAGGGCCGAGGATCTCGGCATCACGGGCTACGAGTCGCGCGAAGAGCTCGATGCCAATGACGCGCTCAAGCAGCGTATCGAATCGATTCGGCTGCAGATCGGGCCAAAGATGAGGCTCGGCGACGTCAGCGCCAAGGTCGTCCCCAAGATGAGCCTGATTTCCGCGCCGCGAGCCGGTGGCCACGTCAATACGCGGACGTTCATTCCGCACAACTGCCACGCGGCGATTGGCGTCCTCGGCGCCGTTTCGGTCGCGACGGCCTGTATCCTGCCAGGCTCCGTGGCCGAGGGCATTGCCATGGTCCCGCCGGGCCGGATCAAGCAGATGTCGGTCGAGCATCCTTCGGGTGAGTTTTCGGTCAGCCTCGAGATCGGCGGTACCGAGCAGGCGCCGGAAGTCGTCAAGGCGGGCCTGCTGCGAACCGCGCGACTGATCATGCGCGGCGAGGTGCTCGTGCCGTGACGGCGGTTTCGTTCGAGTGCGAATTTGAAGCATGAGCCTGCGAGCATGAGTGAGTCGAGAACGGTCCTCGCATTCGACGTCTACGGAACGCTGATCGACACGGCCGGCGTCGTTGCCGAGCTCAGAGCGCTGGTCGGCGACCGGGCCGAGGAATTTTCCCGCGTCTGGCGCGAGAAGCAGCTCGAGTACTCGTTCCGACGCGCGCTGATGCGGCAGTACGTCGACTTTGCCGTTTGCGTCGAGCAGTCTCTCGACTACACGGCGTCGTCACTCGGTATGGAGCTGGCCGCAACAGAGCGGCAGTCGTTGCTGAAGTCGTTCACGGTGCTGCCGGCCTTCGATGATGTGCCGGCATGCCTCGGGCAATTCGGCGACGATGCATTCGAGCTCTTCGCCCTGTCGAACGGTTCTGCCGTTGCCGTCGATACGCTGCTGACCGGAGCCGGGATCAGGGAATCGTTCCGCGACATCGTCAGCGTCGAGGAAGTCACGACGTTCAAGCCCGACCCGGCCGTCTATCAACGCTTTCTCGAGCGCGCGAGCGTTGCCGGGTCCAGTGCCTGGCTCGTCTCGGGTAACCCGTTCGACGTGATCGGCGCCGTCGCGGCCGGCATGCGCGCCGTCTGGGTGCGCCGCAACGCCGCCGCGCTGTTCGACCCGTGGGAAATTCAGCCGACGCTGACCGTGCCCGGCCTGGCGGGTCTCAGACAGCAGATCGAAGCGTTCGACCCGGCGACGAGCTGAGCGCCCGCTGATCGCGTGCTTCTGCTCGCGCGCGCTGCCTTTGGCGTGCCGGGCGCGCTAACGGGCGACGCTGATGACCTCGGGCTCCATGTAGGACTTGAGGCCGAGATGAGAATACTGGCGGCCGAGCCCGGATTCCTTGGCGCCGCCGAAAGGCACGACGGGAGAGGTGGCCCGGTGCATGTTGACCCAGGCCGTTCCGACCTCGAGCCTGCCGGCGATGGCCTTGCCGCGCTCGAGGTCGTTGGTCCACACCGAGCCGCTCAGGCCGAAACGCGTGTCGTTGGCGCGCGCAATCGCATCCTCGAGATCGCTGTAGCTCAGTATCGGAACAATCGGCCCGAACTGCTCGTCGGTCACGAGGCGGCTGTCCTCTTCGACGTCGGTGACCAGCGTCGGCGGAATGAAGTAGCCCGGCTCGTCCGCGATCTCGCCACCACAAAGTATTCTTGCACCCGACGCTTTGACCTCGGCGATCAGGTCGCAGACCTTGTCGTACTGCATCTTGTTTTGCATCGGGCCGAGCGTCGTCTCGGGGTCGAGCCCGTTGCCGACGCGGGCGCGGCCGGCTTCCTCGACCAGCGCATCGCAGAGCTCGTCGTAAATGCTCTCGTGGGCATAGATGCGCTTGATCGCCATGCAGACCTGACCCGAGTTGACGAACGATGAGAAGAACACTTTCTTCGCGATCGCCTTCGGGTCGACGTCATCGAGGATAATGGCCGGATCGTTGCCGCCGAGCTCGAGCGTCAGGCGCTTCATCGTGTTCGCGGCGCTGGCAAACACCTTCTTGCCCGTTTCGACCGAGCCCGTGAACGAAATCTTGTCGATTCCAGCGTGCTCGGTCATGAGCTGCCCGAGCTCGTCTCCGGCTGCCAGCACGTTGACGACGCCGGCGGGCACGAGATCGCTGAGCAGCTCGCCAAGCTTGAGCGTGGTCAGCGGCGTATAGGGCGAGGGCTTCAGGATCACCGTGTTGCCCGTGTAAAGCGCCGAGACCAGCGGCCCGAGCGCAAGATTGACCGGCGCATTCCACGGCGTGATGATCCCGACGACGCCGAGGGGTCGATAGTGCAGCTCGATGAGCTGGCCCTCGTTGTCGATCAGCGTCTCGACCGGAATCTCGATGCGTGCCATGCCCTCGGAGCCGGCGGCGCCGCGATCGATTTCGGCGACCGACTGACCAATCGGCTTGCCTTGCTCTTGCGTCAAGAGCTCCGCGAGCGAGTCCTGATGCTCACGCAGCGCCGCGGCCAGTTTGCCGACGACCTCGGCTCGTGCCTCGAAGCCGAGATCTTTCCAGGCCGGCGCGGCACGTCTCGCCGCAGCCACCGCGCGCCCGAGCTCCTGTGCGCCGGCAGCCGGGCAGCGCGCGAAGACCGCACCCGTTGCCGGGTTGATGACGTCGAGATGCCCTGAGCCCTGAGTCAGCTGACCGTCGATGAGGAGTGAGAAATCCGTGCGCAGCGTGTCGCTCTCGGCAGCCTGGACCGTCATGGTTCGTCTCCGTAGGGATCGTTCTGGATGAAGAACGGCTGTGATAACCTAATCGGCGCAGAATAATACACCAACGATTCTCGAACTTTCCCGCGGAGATTTTCATGAAGATTGTCATGGTTGGCCAGGGTGCGTTTGGCCAAAAGCACCTGGATGGACTCAGGAACATCGACGGCGTCGAGGTCGTCAGCCTTGCCGGCGGCAGGCCTGAATCCGTCGAGGCCGTCGCCAAGAAATACGGTATTCCGCACTGGACCTCGGACCTGTCCGAAGCGCTCGAGCAGCCCGGCGTGGACGCCGCGATCATCGCTTCGCCAACCCAGATGCACTCGGCGCAGGCGATTCAGTGTTTGCAGGCCGGCAAGCATGTCGAGATCGAGATTCCGATCGCCGACTCGCTGGCGGACGCGACGGCGATCCACGGGGCGCAGCAGGCAAGCGGTCTCATCGCCATGGCCGGGCATACGCGCCGGTTCAATCCGTCGCATCAATGGGTTCACAACAAGATCGTGGCCGGCGAGCTCAAGCTGCAGCATCTCGTCGTGCAGACGTTCTTCTTCCGCCGCAAGAACATCAATCTCGAAGGTAAGCCCCGTAGCTGGACCGACCACCTGCTCTGGCACCATGCCTGCCATACGGTCGACCTGTTCCAGTATCAGACCGGCGAGACCGCGTCCGACGTGCATGCGATGCAGGGGCCGATGCATCCGGAGCTCGGCATCGCGATGGATATGAGCATTCAAATGAAGGTGCCGTCGGGCGCAGCCTGCACGCTCGCGCTCTCGTTCAACAACGACGGGCCGCAGGGCACGTTCTTCCGCTACATCTGCGACAACGGCACCTACATCGCCCGCTACGACGATCTCGTCGACGGTAAGGAAAACCCGATCGACCTGTCGAACGTTGCGG
>DATCZB010000291.1:0-7271 GCA_036526155.1 Gammaproteobacteria bacterium | reverse complement strand
GAAGCTCGGGCAGGCGCGAGCCGCCGCCTTGTGCGCAACCTTCGGTCAAACGTTGCCGATTCACGAGTACGCACCGCGCGAGATCAAGAAAGCGCTGGTCGGCAGCGGCTCGGCCGAGAAGCAACAGGTCGAATACATGGTCAAGGTCTTGCTTGGCCTGCGCGACCGCATGCAGCCCGACGCGGCAGATGCGCTGGCCGTCGCGGTCTGCCATCTGCACTCGCGTATGACGAGGCGGCATCTGGTGGCGGCGGGCTCGAAATGATCGGCTCGCTGACGGGGACACTGGCTGCCAAGCATCCGCCCTGGCTGATGCTCGACGTCGGCGGGGTCGGTTACGAGCTCGAGGCGCCGATGTCCACCTTCTACGAGTTGCCCGAGGTCGGCAGCAAGCTGACGCTCGTGACGCATCTCCTCGTCCGCGAGGACGCGCAGTTGCTCTATGGCTTCGTCTCCAATGCCGAGCGCGTGCTGTTTCGCGAGCTGCTCAAGATTTCAGGCATCGGTGCGCGCATTGCGCTAGCCGTGCTCTCCAGCATGAGCGTGTCGGGATTCAATCGTTGCATCCAGCAGCGAGATCTCGCGAGCCTCGTGCGCATTCCGGGGGTCGGCAAAAAGACGGCCGAGCGTTTGCTCGTAGAGATGGCGGACCGGCTCGGCGACGAGCTCGTCGATGGGGCCGAGGCGCACGCGCCCTCCGGACAGGCAGCCTCCGAAGCGGAAAGCGCGCTGCTCGCTCTCGGTTACCGGCAGGCCGAGGTCACGCGCATGCTGAGCTCCCTCGAAACGGCCGGGCTTACGACCGAGGCGCTGATCAAGGAAGCGCTCCGTCAGGCGCACGTGGGTTAAGCGGCGATGACCGAAGATTCGCGTCTCGTCACGCCCTTTCACACGCCCGAGGACGAGGCATTCGACCGTGCCGTCCGACCGAAGCGCCTCGCCGACTATGTCGGCCAGCCGCGCGTCAAGGCGCAGATGGAGATCTTTATTGCCGCGGCCAGGCAGCGCGAGGAAGCGCTCGACCACACGTTGCTGTTCGGTCCGCCCGGGCTCGGCAAGACGACGCTGGCCCACATTATTGCCAACGAGCTCAGCGTCGGGCTCAAGCAGACCTCGGGGCCGATACTCGAGCGCCCGGCCGATCTCGCCGCAATCCTGGCTCAGCTCGAGCCGAACGACGTGCTGTTCGTGGATGAGATCCACCGGCTCAGCACGGTCGTCGAGGAGGTGCTCTATCCGGCGCTCGAGGACTTTCAGCTCGACATTCTGCTCGGCGAGGGCCCGAGCGCGCGCTCGATCAAGATCGATCTGCCGCGGTTCACCCTCGTTGGCGCAACGACGCGCGCGGGGCTTTTGACCTCGCCGCTGCGCGATCGTTTCGGCATCTCGCAGCATCTGGAGTTCTACGGCATCGACGACCTGACGCAGATCGCGTTGCGCACGGCACGAATCCTCGATCTGCCTATGGATCAGGCCGGCGCGCGGCAGATTGCGGCACGGTCGCGCGGCACGGCGCGCATCGTCATCCGGCTCGTCCGGCGCGTGCGCGACTACGCCGAGGTCAAAGGCGACGGCCGCGTCGATGAGGCGACGGCCGAGGCCGCGATGGATCTGCTCGAAGTCGATCCGCACGGGTTCGACGTCATGGACCGGCGGTTGCTCCTGACGATCATCGAGAAGTTCGATGGCGGCCCCGTCGGCATCGAGAGCCTGGCCGCGGCGATCGGCGAGGAGCGCGGCACGCTAGAAGACATGATCGAGCCCTATCTGATCCAGGAGGGCTATCTGCAGCGAACCGCACGCGGTCGCGTCGCGACGCGGTCTGCCCACGAGCACTTCGGCCTGCCGGTGCCCAAGAGCTCCGATCGTGGCCGGGGTCTTTTCGACTGAGAACCATGAATGGCGGCGTACTGGCACGAAGTCCGGGTCTATCTCGAAGACACAGACGCCCAGGGCGTCGTCTACAACGCGAGCTATTTTCGCTTCATGGAGCGGGCGCGGACCGACTGGTTGCGCGTCCGTGGCTTCGATCACTCGACATTCGCGGACACGCTCGGCCTTGCCGTTGTGCTGGCGTCGATCGAGGCGAAGTTTATCGGGCCCGGGAGGCTGGGTGAGGTGCTGGCGGTCAGCGCGGATCTTACCGAGCTCAAGGGTGCGCGGGCCTGGTTCAGCCAGGAAATCCGGCGCGAGTCGAGCGCAGGTGAACTCATTGCCGAAGGCCGGGCCGAGATTGCCTGTATCGATCTGGCAGGCAAGCGCGCGCGGCGCTGGCCGAGGACATTTCTTGAAGGATTGAACGGATGACCGGCGAATTCTCTGTCATAGACCTGATCTGGAATGCGAGCTTCGTCGTCCAGCTCGTGATGTTGCTGCTGTTGCTGGCCTCGATCGCGTCGTGGGCCGTCATCATCGACAAGCGCAAGCTCCTGAAGCAGGCCGTCGACGACGCCGACGAGTTCGAGCAGAGCTTCTGGTCCGGGATCGATCTGACCAAGTTCTACCGCGACATTGCCGAGGGCACCAGGACAGCACTCGGGATGGCCGGCATCTTCAAGGCCGGCTACAGTGAGTTCGGGCGGCTCCGTGAGGAGTCGGGCATGAGTTCCGGCGCGCTCGTTCAGGGCGCACAGCGGGCCATGAACGTGACCCAGATGCGCGAGGTCGACCGCCTCGAGCAAAACCTCGCGTTCCTCGCAACGGTCGCATCGACGAGCCCCTACGTCGGCCTGTTCGGCACGGTCTGGGGCATCATGTCGGCGTTCTATTCCCTGCAGGGCGCGCAGAGCGTGACGATCGCGCTCGTCGCAGGGCCGATTTCCGAGGCGCTGATCGCAACCGCCATGGGGCTGTTTGCCGCGATACCGGCGCAGATTGCCTACAACCGTTACGCCGACCAGGTAGATCGGCTGGAGGTTCGCTACGACACCTTCACGGAGGAGTTGTCGTCGATTCTCGAGCGCAGCGCGGTTCGCCGGGCCAAGGCGTCGGCAGGTACCGCCGGATGAGGCGAGCCAAGAACAGGCGGCTCATGGGGCAGATGAACGTCGTGCCCTATATCGACGTCATGCTCGTGCTCCTGATCATCTTCATGATTACGGCGCCAATGCTGCAGCAAGGCATAACCGTCGATCTGCCGGAAGCCGATGCGGCGCCGCTCGACCCCGAGCTCATGCAGCAAAACGAAGTCCTGATTTTGAGCATCGATGCGGCGGGGTCGTTCTACCTGAACCTCGGCGCGGACCCCGAAACGCCGGTCGATGACGAGAGCGTGCTGACGACGACTGCCGCCATCGTGCGGCGCAATCCCGAGACGCCGGTCGTGATCAAGGGCGACGAAGCCGTGGACTTCGGCCGAGTCGCCTATGGCCTGGCCCTGCTGCAACGGGCCGGCGCCACGGGCATCGGCATTCTGACCGAACCGATCCAAGACGAAGGCATCTGACCAATGGCGTCGCGGCGGACCGATCAGCATCTGGCTTTTGCATTGTCGATTTTCGGCCATGCGGCCATCGTTGCGGCGCTGACGTTCAGTATCCCGCTCGGTCGCACGCGGCCATCCGCCGGCGAAATCGTCGTGCCGATCGAAACCGTCATGATCAACGAGGCAGCTATCGAGGCCGAGATTGCGCGCATGGAGGCGGCTGAGGAAGCCGAACGCATTCGCCAGGCCGAGGAAGCCGAGCGGGTCCGGCAGCAGCAGGAAGCCGAGCAGCGCGAGCTCGAGCGAATTCGGCTCGAGCGCGAAGCCGCCGAGCAGGCCGCCGAGCTCGAGCGGCAGCGTGTCGAGGTCGAAGCCGCAGCAGAGCGAGAGCGTCTGCTGATCCTCGAGCGGGAGCGCGAGGAGGCCCAGCGACTCGCCGAGCAGGAACGACTCGAGCGTGAGCGGCTCCAAGCCGAGCGCATCGCTGCAGAGCAGGCGGCCGAGGAAGCGCGACTGCGCCGAGAGGCCGAGGAGAGGGCGCGCCGCGAAGCCGTCGAAGCCGAGATCGCGCGCGCCATCGCCGCCGAGCAGGAGGCACGCGCGGCCCGGGACGCGGGATTGCGCGACCAGTGGGCGCGAGCTATCTCCGACCGCGTGGCGCTCTACTGGATTCGGCCGCCGAATGTCAGCTCCGAGCTCGAGTGCGTGCTGATCGTCACGCAGCTGCCGAACGGCGACGTCGTTAACGTCACGGTAGACCAATGCAACACGAACGACGGTAATATCATCCGCTCGATCGAGAACGCTGTGCTCAATGCCTCGCCACTGCCGCAACCGCCGCGCGGTGTCGCATTCGAGCGAGTAGTGCGTATAACGTTTAGGCCCGATGACTAGGGCCGTGGAGAATCTGATGCAGTCGACCTGGTTACGGCTTCGCGCGCTCATCGTCGTGTTCGCGCTGACACCCGCAGCGCCGGCACTGGCGCAGCTCGAGGTCACGGTTTCGCGCGGTGTCGAAAGGCCTGTCCCGACAGCGATCGTGCCATTTGGCTGGCAGGGTAACGCAGACGACGCGCCGTTCGACGTGGCGGCGCTCGTGGAGCAGGATCTCGGCAACAGCGGCTACTTCGATCCGATGGCCCGGCGCGACATGGTGTCGCGGCCGACTCGGGCCAGTGATCTCAATTTCCAGGACTGGCGCATCGTCGACGTCGATATCGTCCTGATCGGCCAGATGACGCAGGACGCGGCCGACCGCTACACAATCTCGTTTCAGCTCTTCGATGTCACGCGAGCCGAGCAACTGCTGGGGTTCCGGGTCTCGACGACGAGTGCCGAGATGCGCAGCACCTCGCACCAGATCGCGGACATGATCTACGAGGAGATGACCGGTATACCGGGCATCTTCAGCACGCGGATCGCCTACATCACCGAGGAGCGTTTTTCGCCCGACGAGCGCGTGTTTCGACTGATCGTGGCAGACGCCGATGGCTTCAACGCGAGGACGGTCGCCGAGTCCTCGCAGCCGCTGATGTCGCCGGCATTTTCGCCCGACGGGCGGCAAATCGCCTACGTGTCGTTCGAGGAACAGCAGTCGGCAATCTACGTGCAAACGCTCCGGACCGGTTCGCGGCAGCGCGTGTCCGCGCGTGTCGGCATCAATGGCGCGCCGGTATTCTCACCCGACGGTCGCCGGCTGGCGCTGACTTTGTCGTTGAACGACGGCAATCTCGATGTCTATACGCTCGATTTGTCGAACCAGGTCCTGCGTCGTATCACGCAGAATTCTGCGATCGACACCGAGGCGTCGTGGAGCGCGGACGGGGAGTTCATCTACTTCACCTCAGATCGGGCTGGCTCACCACAGATCTACCGCGTCGAGGCGGAGCCCGGCAACCGCGCGCAGCGCGTGACCTTCGAGGGGACCTACAACACGCGGGTACGTGTCAGCCCTGATGGCGGGACGCTCGCGCTCGTTCACCGCAACCAGTCGCGCGATCGAATCGCGTTGCTGAACCCCGAGAACGGCTTTTTGAATATATTGAGCCAGGGCCAGCTCGACGAGTCGCCGAGCTTTGCACCGAATGGCGCTATGATTATTTATGCGACGCGTGATCAGGGGCAGGGTGTTCTGGCTGCGGTCAGCACCGACGGCCGGGTGCATCAGCGAATTGCTTCGGTCGCCGGCGACGTGCGCGAGCCTGTCTGGTCGCCTTATGCGCGCCCATAAAATAGATTATTTCTAGATAATAACTATAAGTAGTTGTTAAATATTGGAAATTGGAGAGAAGAATGATGAACGCCAACAAACTGCTTGCAGTGGCGGCCGCCGCGATTCTGGTTGCGGCATGTAGCGGTTCGGGCACGGTTCCGAGCGGTGGTTCCAGCGATGGTGGCGGCGTGGCGCCCGGGGGTGGCGGTGCCGGAGGCGGTGGTTCGGGCGCGGCGACCAGTGGCATCGGCGGCGGTGGTGGCGCCCAGTTCATCGGCTTCGATGGTGAGCAGCCGGGGGATGCCGAGGTCATTCGGAACAACCTCGTGATCTATTTCGAGTTCGACAGCAGCGAGATTCTGTCCGAGTTCAATGGCATGCTCGCGACCCATGCGCGCTACATGGCGGTTTCGCCCGATGTCACCGTTCGGCTGGAGGGTCATGCCGACGAGCGCGGCAGCCGTGAGTACAACATCGGGCTCGGCGAGCGCCGCGCTCAGGCTGTGCGCCAGATCCTGATGCTGCAGGGCGTTTCGACGGCGCAGCTCAGCACGGTGAGCTATGGTGAAGAGCGGCCGGCAGCGTTTGGCAGCGACGAGCAGTCGTATAGCCAGAATCGCCGGGTCGAGCTCGTCTACCGTTAAGGCAGGAGAAAGGACGTGAGAAAACCCCTCGTCGTCACTGCAGGCATTGCGCTGGCTGCCTGCAGCTCGTTGACGCCGGTCGATGATCCGGTTTACCTGCGGATCACGGACGTCGAAGCCAGACTGATTCGCATCGAGCGCGTGCTCGAGAACGAGAGCCTGATCGCGCTCGCCTCCGATATCTCGTCGCTGAGAACCGAGGTGCAGCAGTTGCTCGGCGAGGTCGAGACGCTCCGGTTCGATCTCGAGAACCAGGCCGACGGCAACCGCAGCCTTTACCTCGACCTCGACGAGCGCATGTCGCAGATCGAAGCCGCTCAGGAAAGGCTGCGTTCAATGCCGACAGCGGCGGGTGGCGGGGCAGCGTTTGGCGGCGCCAGCGACCAGCAGGCCTATGACGCGGCCTTCGCACTCGTGGAAACCCAGGATTTCGAGACGGCGCAGGCGGCATTCGAGGCGTTCCTGGCCGCCTACCCGCAGAGTGGCCTGCGCGCCAATGCCCAGTACTGGCTGGCCGAGACTCACTACGCGCAGCTGTCGTTCGAGACGGCGCTGGCAGAGTTCCAGCAGGTCGTGGATGAGTATCCGGCGTCGGCCAAGCTGCAGGACGCGCTGGTCAAGATTGGCTTTTGTCATCACGAGCTCGGTGACATCGATGCGGCGCGCGAGGTGCTGTTGCAGGTAACGCGCCAGTTCGCGGGCACGTCGGCGGCTGAGCTTGCCGATCAGCGGTTGACGCGCATCGCAGCGGAGAACCGCTAGACCCGTGGCCACGGCGGCAGCCGATCGACTCGCAGCCGATCGACTGAGAGTCACCGAGGTCTTCCGTTCGCTGCAGGGCGAGGCGTCGTTCAGCGGGCTTCCGACGGTGTTCATTCGCCTGACCGGGTGCCCGTTACGGTGTCAGTACTGTGACACGGCGTACGCGTTCAGCGGCGGAGAGTGGCGTTCCATCGACGAGCTCGTCGAGGAGACACTCGGTTTCAGGACG
>DATCZB010000290.1:0-15460 GCA_036526155.1 Gammaproteobacteria bacterium | reverse complement strand
GCGCGAGGAGCACGCAATTGCGGCCGCAAGTCAGCTCGCAATCGACTGGGAGCCGCCGGCCGAGCAACCGTTTCCGGATTCCGACGACCTGTTCGACTTCATGCGCGCGTCGACGCCCACGTCCAGCCGCGAATCGGGGCTCCGTGGCGACCCGGATGCGGCGCTCGCGGGCGCGGAGCAGGTGCTTGCAGCCGACTACGAGGTTCCGTTCCAGGGACATACGGCGATCGGCCCGGCACATGCGCTGGCCGACCCCACCGGCGGCCAGATGACGATTTACTCCAATGACATGAAGTCGTACGGGCTTCGAACCGGCGTCGCTGAATTTCTCGGCATGCCGCGCGAGCAGGTTCGCGTCGTCTACATGGACGGGCCGCAGGTCTACGGCCGCACTGCGGCTGACGATGCCGGCTTCGAGGCCGCTTTTCTCGCGCACGAGCTCGGTCGGCCCGTCCGCATGCAGTGGATGCGGGACGAGGAGACGGCCTGGGACACCAAGGGGCCGGCTTATACGTTCAGCCTGCGAGGCGGGCTCGACGCCGACGGCAAGGTCGTCGCGCTCGAGTACGACGCCCGTGCTGCCGATTACAACCACGTCGGATATAACGAGCCCGACACGGTCCTGATCGCGCAGCTTATGGGTTTACGACCGGGCCAGCCGGCGGCGGGCGGCGCATCAGCCCCGTCGAGCCAGTACGGAATCCCGAATCAGCGAATGCTGGCGCATGTCGTCAGCCTGCCGCTGATCTGGGAGACGCCGTTGCGCACCGGCAACTTGCGCGATCCGAATGGACCGCAGGTAACGTACGCATTCGAGGCGTTCGTTGACGAGCTGGCCGCGGCGGCCGGCGCCGACCCGGTCGAGTTTCGACTCG
Organism: Gammaproteobacteria bacterium; assembly: GCA_036526155.1. Lineage (GTDB taxonomy): Bacteria > Pseudomonadota > Gammaproteobacteria > Steroidobacterales > Rariloculaceae > DATCZB01. The sequence goes on along the minus strand of DATCZB010000290.1, from coordinate 14,585 downwards.
AGCTGATCGAGGCCAGCGACGAGGACGATCGATTCAGGAAGGCCCGGTCGCTGGCAACCGTGCGCGCCGCTGCCGAGGCCTGCGGCTGGGACACGCGACCAGGGCCGAACCCGAATCAGCGAGACAGCTCGGGTCGGATCCTGGCAGGACGCGGCATCGCACACACCTACCGCAGCAATACGGTCGTCACGACAATCGCCGAGGTCGAGGTCGATCGGGAGACCGGCCGCGTCTGGGTCAGGCGGCTGGTCTGCGCCCATGACTGTGGTCTCGTCATCAATCCGGCCGGCTTGAGGCAAACGGTCGAGTGCTCGATGCTGCATGGCCTGAGCCGCGCGCTTTGGGAGGAGGTCCGTTTCGACACCGAGAAGGTCACGAGCGTCGACTGGGCATCGCACCCGAGCATGCGCCACTCGGACACGCCGGAATCGATCGAGATTGTCATCGTCAACGGCGACCCGGACCCTGAAAGGTCGGACCTGCCCCCTTACGGGGCCGGCGAGGCAAGTCACAAACCGATGATTGCCGCGGTCGCCAACGCCGTCTACGACGCAACCGGCGTGCGCCTGCGCCGCGCGCCGTTCCGCAGGGAGCACGTGCTCGCAGCGCTCAGGTCCGCCGAGACCTGACACCTCGCGTCGCGGTACACCCGGACCGAGTCATGGGACGCTGGCGTCCACCCGCTCCGAGCGCGTCGCCGTACATCACGCCTGCAGGGTACGAGGCCCTGCAGAAGGAGCTCGAGAACATCTGGCTGCGCCGTCGGGATGTCGTCAAGGCGCTGGCCGCTGCGGCTGCGGAAGGCGATCGCTCGGAGAACGCCGAGTACATTTATCGCAAGAAGGAGCTCGGCGGAATCGACCGGCGAATCCGCTATCTGCAGAAGCGCCTGCCGAAGCTCAAGGTCATGCGCGAGCAACCCCGAAGCGATGCCGTCTACTTCAGCGCGACCGTGCAGCTACGCGACGATGCGGGTGAGACACACGAGTACCGCATCGTCGGGCCCGATGAGGCGGATGCGAAATCGGCTGCGATCAGTGTGGACTCGCCCGTCGCGAAAGCTTTGCTCGGCAAACGGGTCGGCGACGAAGTCGAAATTGCAACGGAAACGATGCAGCAGGTCTTTGCGATTCTCGCGATCCGGTACGAGCCGCCAGCCGCAAGCGACGGGATAGCCCGGCAACCACGAGACTAGGTATCCAGCAGATCTGCGTAGTGGGCGCGTGCCACGTCCGCGTGTGACCGCAGCCGGATCTTGAGGTAGTTATCGCCGAAGGTCGCAAAGATCGGGTCGTTCGGATCGGCATTCTTGCCACCGCGCGTTTGCGCAGCGAGCTCGGACGGCAGGTCGATTGGCCCGAACTCGGAATCGAGCCTCGGGTGATAGAAGTAGGCGATCGAGATCCGCTCGCGCCCCGGCGGCGGGCTCTTCACGCGATGCGGCGTGGCCCTGAGGTAGCCCGAGGTTGCCGCCTGCAGCATCTCGCCGAGGTTCATGACGTAGCTGCCCGCACGCGGCTCGACTTCGACGAGCCTGCCATCGATCTCCACCTCGAGCCCGCCGACATCGTCCTGCAGCACGAACGAGACGAGTCCCGAATCATGATGCATACCCACGCCCTGATCAGAGCGCGAGCCCGGCGGCTGTGCCGGATACCGGATGATCTTCAGGTGCGGATCACCGCGCGGCAGCACGACGCTGTCGAAGTATCCGATCGGCTGGCCGAGGCCGACGGCGAGCGCGCGCAGGACGGCCAGCCCGACGCGATCCAGAGCCTGCATCCAGCCGAGCACGGTCTCGCGCATCGCCGGCAGGCTTGCAGGCCACTGGTTTGGCCCGCGTAACCGACACCATGGCGGGTCATCGGGACCAAGGGCTGCGGCCGGCTCCTCCGCCCCCACATCGAGCTGCTCACGCCAGTCACTCGCGCCTCTGGTCCGCTCGTCGCCGAGCACCGTGTACCCGCGGAAATGTGCTGAGTCGGCAATCGCCAGCGCTTGCTTGTCGGCGGCGGGAAGAGAAAAAAATTCCCGGGCGCGGTCAATGACCGCGGCGTCGAGTTGTTCGGGGACACCGTGACCGACGACGTAGCAGAAGCCCGGCCCATGACATGCCTCCCGAAGCTTCGTAACGCAATTTCGACCCGCCTCACTGGAGGAATCGGAGATGAACGGGCCCAGGTCGATTACAGGCAAGCCGGTCACGGAAGGTTTCGCGATCAAGCAGGCTAACCGCAGCAGCGAAGCTCGGGAGCAGGAGGCGCCGGCAACGGAACTGCTTCGGGCAAGGACATGAACCAAGTGTAAGACATGAACGCAACTTCAAGCGCCGGCTCCGGGCGGAATCGAATCGCCGACACGCGTGGGTTCGATATTGCGTTACGGCACGCCTAATTCTCTTTCGACCCGCCCTCTGCCTGGCAGGAAGGACAAAAAAAGACCGCGCGGCCGGCGAATAACTCGCGCTCCACCCCGGTTTCGCAACGGCGGCACGGCTCGTCGGAGCGAGCAAAAACCCAATGACGGTATTGCTGGTAGCGCTGCCCCGCGCGCTCGAGCGACTCCATCAGTTTTGGCGTGATGGTGACGCCCTTGAGCTCATAGGCTCGCCGGCTGACCGTCAACGTCGCTCGCGCAAGACGCTGGAGATCCGTACTGTCGAGAGCCTTTGGTCGCGCTGCGGGATGCAGCCCGGCGGTAAAGAGAATCTCCGAACGAAGGTAATTGCCGACGCCGGCCAGAAAGGTCTGATCGAGGTACAGCGCTGCCAGATTCCGCCGGCGGAAACGCTGCATCTCGAGCCGCATGCGAATGTCCCTCGGCTTCAGCTCAGAATCCAGCACGTCGGGACCGAGTTTGCGCAGAAACGGATGCCGATCTATCTGCGCCTCGGTCAGTATTTCGACGTCCGTGGCGCTGTACAGCCAGGCTGAGTGCGTCTTTCCATGCAGCGCCACTCGCAGACTGCGCCGCGTCTTCGGCAGCGCATTTCGGCGGGTGATGTACCAGCGACCGTACAACTGATTGTGACTGTATAACGTCAACCCGTTGTCGAAGCGTGTCAGCATCGCCTTGCCGCGCGTATCGACGCCCGTGACACGCGCACCGATCAGGGCGCTGCGGAATGGGCGCAACCCCGGCAAGGTAAGCTGCACATCCTGAATGACAGAGCCGGCCAGCGAGCGCTCGATACGGTCAGCCGCCCGGCGAATTTCCGGACCCTCAGGCACTTTTTCGACGCCGCCGGCAACGCTCCGAGCAATATCGGACCTCCGGCCAGCAACGAGTCCATTTCCGCCGCCACGCGAAAGGCCGGCCGCAACAGGCGCAGGTCTTCGTTGGCAGATGGGATTTGGCGTGCATTTGTCCGGCTATTTGTTTATCTGTAGGTTACTTCGCTCACCAGGCGATGGCGGTTTCGCATTTCAGCGGGCCGATATGCGCTTCGAGGATGGATGGCTCATGCCGACGGCAATGATCGACAGCAAGCAGTATGAAGTTCTGGCCTACGCGGGTGCCCTGCCCTTTATCGCCTGTGCGGTCCTGCCCTGGATCGGTATGCCGGATGTCGCCGGCATCGGCAATTACGCCGACATTGCGGCAATTTACGGCGTTGCGATCGCGTCATTTATGGCCGGCGTTCATTGGGGAACGTTCCTGTACCAGGCGGGCTCTGTGCCGGTTAACCTGTTGCTGACGAGTAATGCGATAACCGTGGCCGTCTGGCTCTCTTTCGTGCTCGCGCCTGCCGCTGTCAGTCTTGCCGTAATTGCGGCCGCTTTCCTGCTGTTGCTCGCGGTCGACTTCCGGCTTGCGCGTGCCGGACTCCTGACGACTGATTACCTGAGAACTCGCCGCAACGTGACGTTGATCGTGCTGGGCGCGTTAATGCTGACAATCGGGTCGCTATGGACCGCATCGCGATAGTCGGGGCGGGACTCGCCGGCCTGACGATTGCCCGGAGAATCGGCGATATCGCGCAACCCGTGATTTTCGAAAAGTCTCGCGGCACCGGCGGGCGGATCGCGACGCGTCGCGCCCCACCCTTCGCGTTCGATCACGGTGCCCAGTTCTTTACGGCAAAGGAACCGGAATTTGTCGCTGCCGTGAAGTCATGGCGGAAGGCCGGCGTCGTCAAAGTCTGGCAGCCACGATTCGCCGAGCTCGACCGCGGCTCTGTCCTGGCTGAACGCGACTGGGACGCGAGCTATCCGCATTTCGTCGGCGCGCCGGGTATGAGCGCAATCGGCCGCCACCTGGCCGCCGGGCTCGATGTCCGGCTGCAGACACCCGTCGCGAGCGTTAATCCGCATGCTTCGGACTGGCAGCTTGTCGCCGCCGACGGGTCGGAGCTTGGGTTGTTCCAATGGGTAATCACCACGGCGCCGGCTGCCCAGTCGGCCGCATTGCTGCCCGGGTCGTTCGCGCATCATGACGTGCTGAGCAATACCCGAATGCAAAGCTGCTTGGCTCTGATGCTCGGATTCGAGGAGCCGCCTCGCTTACCGTGGCAGGCGGCTCTCGTCAGCAATGCCGACATCAGCTGGATTTCGGTCAACAGCAGCAAACCGGACCGGCCCGAGCACTTCACGCTGGTCGCACATTCCACCAATGCCTTCGCCGACGCGCATATCGACGAACCGCTCGAGAACCTGCAGCAGCATCTTTATGCCGAGCTGCGAGACATCACGGGTATCGACGCGAAGCGGGCCGATTTCTGCCAGCTGCACCGCTGGCGCTATGCGAACATCGAACCGCAATCAGGCGCAACCGCCCTCGTCGACGCGAACCGCCGCCTCGCCGCATGCGGGGATTGGTGCATACGCGGCCGAATCGAGGCGGCTTTCAGCAGCGCCGTGGCGCTGACGGAGCAATTGCGGACCGCTCTGGTCCCGAATGCGGCCGCGACCTCGACCGGGCAGTCGATACACTCAGCGTGAGGCCCGTGAGCTCCGAATGAAACGGAAACCGTCTTTGCCGCAACAGATGGATTCCGGCCGGCACACCTGACAATCTATAGCACTCGTTGCCAGTATTCGAAGATCGGAGGGCGTGCATGAAGGTTTCCATAGCGACTATCGCGCTGCTCGCGCTCTCGATGCCTGCCGCAGCGCAATGGCTCGATCGTCCCTGGCCGGGAATCCCGCGCACGGCCGACGGGCGGCCGGACCTTGACGCGCCGACACCGCGCACAGCGGACGGACGGCCAGACCTGACAGGGCTCTGGAATTCGCCGCCTCCCGTCGCCAGTCTCGATTCCGTCACGCTGGAGCCGTGGGTTGCCGACCTCGCCCGAAGCCGTCAGCAGGAGTACTACAGGACACGCCCGTATTTCGAGTGCCTGCCGAGCGGGCCCGAGACGGAACAGTCCGGTGGCTGGAAGCGCTTCCTGCAAACACCCGACGCGATCGCAATCCTGAACGACGATCTCACCTATCGCGTCATTCACATGGATGGCCGCGAGCTCGAAGACTATATGGTGCCGAGCTGGATGGGTTATTCGGTGGGGCGCTGGGATGGCGACACGCTGATAGTCGAAACGGCCGGATTCAACGACAAGACCTGGGTCAGCCGCTACGGCGTGTCGCACACGACTGATCTGCGCGTCACGGAGCGCTACCGGCGTCCCGATTTCGGTCGGCTCGAGGTCGAGGTCAGGTTCACCGATCCCGGTGCCTTTACGACCCCGTGGGGCTATTCAGTCAGCATGGCGCTCGAGGCCGACACGGAAATGCTCGAGGAAGTCTGTGAACGCGGCAGCGACGACTGGTCGGGCAGCCTTTCCGACGTGGCCGGTGAAGCCGTTTTCGTGCCTCCCGATATCCTCGCCCGTTACGTCGGCGTCTACACCGGAATCTACTCGGGCAGCGAGCGCACCTACGAAGTGTCGCTCTCCGACGGCCAGCTGACCGCCACCATCGTCGGCGACTACGACGCCATCGGCCTCGGAGCGGCCGGCCTCGATGCGGGCGTGCCGCGGCAGCTGATACCGCGATCCGAGACCCTGTTCGAAGGCCTCGGGCTCGGCTACCGATTCATAGTCAGCGACGAGGGCGTGGCGACGGATCTCATGCTGATTCACGTCACGGGCGATTACAGGTACTCGCGCCAGCAATGAACGGCGCTCGACTTCCTCGCTCGAAGCCAGGCGGCAGAGGCCTGGAGCTGGCACAACATCGTCAGTCGTTGCTGCCGACCCTGGTTATTCGCATGGCCTTTCGCCCCCTGGAGTCGGACACATAGATCGTTCCGTCGATATCCACTCCGAGGCCATGGGCGCGGGCGTCGACGGGAACAGACTCGATAAGTTCTCCGTCTCTCACAATATTGACCGCGCCGGCGTTCACATCGCTGATATATACCGTGTCGTCGGCTGCGACCACGATGCCGCCGCGCGACGGAAACGGCCAGGTCTCAACGAAGCTGCCATCCTTCGCAAACACTGAAACACGCTGGTTGTCGCTGTCATTCACCAGAATTCTTCCCGCGGAATCGATGGCGACCCCATGGGGCACGAGAAGTTCTCCCGGTTCCGAACCTTTCGCGCCGCCAATGATGCGGACGAATTCACCTTCCTTCGTAAAGTGCACGATCCTCGAGTTTACGTAGCCGTCGGAAACGTAAATGTCGCCGTCAGGCCCGAAAGCCAGATGATTGACCTGATTGAAGCGATCGCGCGAGGTGTCGTCGCCGGCCTCGCCACGTTCTCCGATCGTCATCAGGACTTCGCCCTCACTGCTGTACTTGTGGACGACATGGCCGGCTGAATCGGTTGCCCAGATGAATCCCTCTGAATCGAACGTCACGCTGTGGGGACTGTCGAACTCACTCTCCGTGCCCCAGGCTCGAACGAACCGACCCTCCCTGTTGAACAGCCTGAAATAGGGTGCGGCGCGCACGAGCACGAGGACATTCCCATGGCCATCGGGCGTAATCCAGGTGACCGAGCCGTTCCACTCCATGCCCTCCGGCAGCTTCGCCCAATCCGCATCCACCGAATACCCGCTGCCGGACTGTGCCGATACGCTTACCGGCCCGAGCACGACCAGGCTGGCGAGAATTCCCATAGACACCATACTTGCCAGACGACTACTCATGATTATTTTTCCTCTGGTTTTACCCGCCGTCGGGACGACGGCACATCAGGAACGCTCGGGCCTTCAGGGCTCTCGCGCCTCGATCTCCTGAATGAGACCCTCCATGAGGTCCTTGTTGTTCTCCATGCACCAATACTCGTAGAGCTCGGTGTCCGGGCTCATGCGAACGAACGTCCGCACGTTTTCGATCGGCTCGGAATAATATTTCGGATCCTCGATCGTGAGTCGATACTCCAGCGTGTCAGCATCGAGATGGCGCAAGCGCTCGACGATATGCAGCGCGTCACTCGACGGATGTTCACCCCCGACATCGAGCCAGGTCTGCCCGTTGAAGCCACGTGAATCGATTACGAGTGTATCGCCCTCGTACCACCCGACCGACTTGCCCATCCAGGTTGGCTCATACGTCTCGGCATGCTCGCGCCCGTCGGTGGGCACGATATGGAAGACGTTGTTCGACTCGAAAAGAATGACGAATCGCTCGGGGGTCTGCACGTATTCGACAGGATAAGACGTCTGATTGGCCCGAAGATATCCCCACGGCAGGCAATGCGCCGTGTAGTCGAACTTGGCGGCGTTGTACTCCTCCAGCCCCTCGGCGGTAAACGCCAGCGGCCCGGAACCGGTCGATCTGCAGCCTTCGCTGGCAGCTCCGCAACCCTCAGCGTCCTGGGTAATGTTCGAAACGCGCGGCCGGTCCCAAACGCCGTTGAAATCCGGTTTGCCATCGGGCAACCGAGGTATGTCGGCCCCGCTCAACGATTGGGCCGCGCCAATGCAAGGGAAGAGCATCACGATGCCCGCAAGTAAACGGGCGCCCGGACTGAATAACGCCCGCGGGGCGTTCATCGCTCGAGCTCCTCAGCTGATCCGGAAAACAGCCGAGTGCCGTCGGCGAGGCTCACGGCTCTCGCGTAACACGTGTACGGATCGAGCCGAGCCGGCAAGCCCGTGATCGCGACGCGGTCTCCCGGGCGCAGGGAGTCTCGGGTCCAGCCGCGTCGCCGCAACGAATTCGGACTAGATCCCTCGCATTGATACTCCGCGCTCGAGCCGTCAGGGTTCTCGACACTCAGATATATCCAGATGTGCGGATTGAACCACTCTACCTTGGTGACCGTGCCTTCGATGTTCACAGTGCCGTTGACATCGAATTCCGCCCCCACCGAGTGGTGCGCCAACGGAGCCGATGCTGCGCCAACCAGAAAAACACCTGCCAGGACTGCGCGGACTCTGAGAGCATTCATCGTCACCTCCTCATGCCTGGAACCTGATCGGCCCGCACGCGGCATGTTTGCCGTCATTATTTTCGGCGTGATCAGTGCGGGTCAAGCGCGTGGACCTCGATGACACGCCCGGCCACGGGGTCGCAGATAAAGCGCATCACTTCAGCCCCCCCCAATGTCAACATAGAATGTACTGGCGAAACAGACAGACAAGAGACGGGGCAAGCCATGAAAATGCGTATACGGGTAGCATCAGCGGTTCTGGCCGCGGCGGTCAGCTTCCAGGGCGCGGCGAACGCGCAGCCGGACGAGGCGCCGTCTCTCGAAGGCATCATCGACCTTCACGCGCACGTGGCTCCAGAGACCGGGCTGTTGAATTTCAGGCGGTCCGTCGATGCGATCGAAGCGGCTCAGCTCGCCAGGATCTCCGGTATGCGGGGCATGGTTTTCAAAGAACACCATACCGAGACCGCTTCCTGGGCTTACCTGGTGTCCCGGGTCGTCCCGGATATAGAACTTTTTGGCGGCATCGTGCTGAACCGCGCCGTGGGCGGCATCAACCCGGTTGCCGTCGAAGCCATGGCTCTGACCCGCGGGAGGCACGGCCGGGTCGTGTACATGCCAACCATCGACTCGGCCTACCCGAACGATTCGCCCGACGCGGTGCGGATCTCGGCAAACGGAGCGCTGCTGCCGGAAGTCTACGCTGTCCTCGAAGTCATGGCGCGGCATGATCTCAGTCTGTCCACGGGACACGCGAGCCCCGCTGAGTCCCTGATGCTGATTCGGGCCGCGAGGGAGGCCGGCATCGACAAGATCTACGTACAGCACCCCAACCATGGGGGCATCGTGATCTCGATGGCGATGATGAAAGAGATGGCGGGCATGGGCGCGCTCATCGAGATCGTGCTGAGCGGGCAGGGACTGACGGGCGGAGGACCTGCGGTCATCGACCCGGTCAATCCGGTGATGGATTACGGTCCGCAGAAGCTCGCCGACATTCGGGAGCTTGGCCCGGAAAACGTCGTCATAACATCCGACCTCGGCCAGCCCGGCAGGGTGAACCATGCCGCCTCGTTTCAAATGGCTCTGGCTGTCCTCGAAGCGGAGGGATTCAGCCAGGCCGAGATCGACCAGATGACGCGAGTGAATCCCGCCCGGTTCCTCGGTCTCGATTAAAGCGGCCGTTGCGTCCGAAGCCGCCGGGGACAGGAAATGCAGATCTCCAAACGACTCTCGTATCTGTTGGCGCTCGCATCGCACGCTGCTCTGATCGCCGCGTGCGGCGCGCCGTCCGGCGGTATCGGTTCGCCGGACGAAACCGGCTCTCAGCCGACGCTCGAGGTCATCACGTCCGGCGGGTTCTCTGCCGCATACGACCTCCTCGCGCCCCGATTCGAAGCCGCAACGGGTATCCGACTCTCGACAGCCCGCGGCTCCTCGTCGGGTGGCGCCCCCGACTCCATTCCGGTCCGACTCGACCGCGGCGAGACATTCGACGTCATCATCCTGTCGCGGCCATCGCTCGACCGGCTGAGCACGGCCGGATTCGTGCTCGAGGGTTCAGCGACCGATCTGGTTCGCTCCTCGATCGGCATGGCCGTCCGCGAAGGCGCGCCCGTGCCCGACATCTCGACCCCGGAACGCTTCATGCAGACCGTGCTCGAGGCGGAGTCGATCGGATACTCGGCAAGCGCCAGCGGCACCTACCTCTCGACCGAACTATTCCCGCGCGTTGGGCTCTGGGACGTAATCGAGCCACGAAGCCGGCGGATCGAGAGCGAACGCGTCGCTGCTGTCGTCGCACGAGGCGAAGTCGAGATCGGCTTTCAGCAGATCAGCGAGATCCTGCCGATACCGGGCGCCACGTTTGTCGGGCCGATCCCGGAAGAGTATCAACGGGTGACGACATTCGCCGCTGCCGTGACAGCGAGCTCCGGGAACGTCGAAGCCGCCCGGCGCCTCATCGCATTTCTCGCATCGCCCGAAGTCGCTGCAGCGGTTGCCGGGACCGGCCTCGAGCCGATCGCTCTGGAAACGCCCAACCCGGAAGATTCCAGCGCTCGCGTAATCGGTGATACCGAGGCGACCGACGCCGCAACGCGTGACTCGTCAACGGCCGAAGCCGGTGATTACCCCAGCCGTCCGGTCACGTTTGTGGTCGCCTTCGGCGTCGGCGGCAGTGCCGACCGTATGACGCGCACGATGGCGCCCTTCATTGGCGAGGCTCTCGGCCAGCCCGTGCAGGTCGTAAATCGTGAGGGTGCCGGAACTCTCCTCGGCGCGAACTACCTGCTCGATCAGCCTGACGACGGCTACACCGTTCTTGCATCGGGCTTCTCCCCATATCTTTCCAACACGATTCTCGAGGGCAATGCCGACTATACGATCGCGGATTTCGCCTATCTCAATTTTCAATGGTTCGATGAGGATTTGATCGCCGTCAACGCGGACACGCCGTACGAGAGCCTGCCCGAGCTCCTCGAAGACATTCGGGCGCGTCCCAAGAAGGTCAAGGCAGCCGTCGTTCGCGGCTCCGGCGGGCACCTGATGGCGAGGCTATTGCTCGAGCTTTCCGGAATACCGCAGGAAAACCTCAATCTTGTCACCTACAACGGCGGCGGGATAGCGCGCGCGGCTGTCGCTGGCGGGATCGTCGACTTCATCGTCATCAGCGCGCCCGGCACGGAGAGCATCAGTGAGTACATTCGGCCGCTCGCGATTTTCAGCCATGAGCCGAGTCGCGACTGGAATGCGCCGACGCTGAACGAAGCCATGGCACCGACGGGGATTCGCGTGCCGATCCTCCCGGGCTCGATCCGCGGATTCGCCACGAGCGCGGTTTTCAGACGCGATCATCCCGCTCGTTTCGACAGGCTCGCGTCTGCAATCGAGACAGCGCTCAACGATCCGCGGCTCATCGAGCTCCTCGACGGCGGCTCCATTGGCCGGCGCTGGATCGGACCCGAAGCTTCCGCGACGACGATGCGTGAGACATTCGAAATCTTCGAGAACTATTCCTATCTGCTCGATAATTGACGTCAGCAGCGAACCGGACGGTACACCGCCATGATGAGCAAGCCCGCAGAATCGCGCACGCGCATCACCGGCGACCTGATCGTGCTCGTCCTGCTCGCGGCTTTCATCGTCTTCTATTGCGTCGACACGATCCTCGCATCGAGAGATATTCTGAATCTCATTCTCGTCCTGCCGCTCTCAGTTGCCGCCTTCGCGCTCTGCTTCGCCCAGTTTCTGATCGGTCTCAGAGAATCTCGCGCCCGGAGCCCGGCGGGCGGGCAGCGCCAGCCGCGCCCGGCGGATGCGCCGGAGCTGGCCGGACAAGACCAGGAGGCGTCGCTCGCAAACATAGCGCGCGTCGTCGGCCTCTTCGCCGCGTACGTGCTGACCTTGCCCTGGCTCGGCTTCGACGTCGGCACCTGTCTCTTCCTCGGCGCTTTCCTGAGAATTCACGGCGAGCGCCGCTTATTCCGGCTCATCAGCTACTCGGTCGGTTTCGGGTTTCTCATGGCATTTTTCTTCTCTCGAATGCTGCCTTATCCGATGCCTATGCTCCTGCTCGGTGCGGCATAAGGAATTCGGCATGTTAGAAGTCGAATCCATACTCGGTGCTCTCGATATGCTGTTTTCGAGCCCGCTGCCCTGGCTGATCGTGATACCCGGTCTACTGATCGGCCTCGTCTTCGGCGCTATCCCCGGCCTGCAGATCTCGATGGCGATGGCCGTGTTCCTGCCGATAACGCTGTACCTCGACTTCATGCTCGCAATGCTCTTCCTTACGGCGATTTTCACGGGCGGCGCCTTCGGCGGCAGCATACCGGCAATCCTTATGAATATTCCGGGCACCTCCTCGGCGATCGCGACGACCTTCGACGGGTATCCGATGTCGCGCCGGGGCGAACACAACATCGCGCTCGGCGTCGCGCTCGGAGCATCTTGCATCGGCGTTATCCTCGGCTACGCGATACTGTTCCTCCTGATCAGCCCGATTTCCGAATTCGTGCTCAAGGTGGGGCCTGCGGAAATGACGGCGATAGCGCTCTGGGGTGTTACGGTGATCGGCGCGCTCTCGAGTGAGCGCCTGCTGAAAGGTGTGATCTCGGGGCTCGCCGGGCTGCTCATAGCGACCATAGGCTTCAGCGAGGCTGGTGTTGCCCGCGGCACATTCGGCAGCGCATATCTCGTCGATGGAATTCCCGTGATACCCGCGATGATCGGAATGTTTGCCGCTTCGGAACTGTTCCGACTCGTCGGCCTCAAGTATCTCGTCGCCGAAGACGCCGCGCGCAGGGTCAGTATCCGCCAGGTGTTCGCCGGGTTCCGCAGGTCGCTGGCACGGCCCTGGACCGTGCTGCGCGGCAGTCTCATCGGCGTCTTTGTCGGTGCGGTACCGGGTGTCGGTTCTTCCGTAGCAAATCTCCTTTCGTACACAGCCGCGAAGCGCAGCGCCGAGGACCCTGACAGTTTCGGACAGGGCAACAGCGAAGGCGTCATCGCGTCGGAGTCTGCCAACAGCACGGCCGAAGCCGGATCGATCGCAACGCTGCTCGCGCTGGGTATTCCGGGCGGCGCGGCCACGGCCGTCATGCTCGGCGCATTCGCTATGCACAACATCACGGGAGGACCACAGTTTATTCGCGAGGAAACTGATGTCGTCTATGCAATCATCATTGCCAATTTCGGTCAGGCCGTTCTGCTGATCGGGCTCGGGCTCCTGGTCGTCCCCTTGCTTGCGCACGTCGTCAAGGTTCCGATGGGCTACCTCGTGCCATCCGTCCTCGTGCTCGTCACTTTCGGGTCTTTCGGCTTGACAGGAGATCTTACCGGCCCCATCACCGTGCTCGTTTTTTCGATGATCGGCTGGGCATTTCGCCGCTACGGTTATTCCGTGCCGGCCGCGGTCGTCGGCCTGCTGCTCGGAAACATGACCGAGAGCTCACTGATCTATTCTTATCAGATCAGCGGCGGACAGTGGAGCTATCTTCTCGAGCGGCCTATCGCAGTCCTGATATTGGGGCTGCTGTTCACCTCGCTGCTCGGCAAGCGGGTCATCGGCCTGTTGCTGCGCAAGGCAGGCGCCTGAGCCGCCATGAGTCAGCGCCATGTCGTCGTCGCGGGCAGCGGCAATGCAGCGCTCTGCGCCGGCATATCGGCGGTCGAGTCCGGCGCGCGCGTCACCATGCTCGAGAAGGCCGACGATAACGAGGCCGGCGGCAATAGTCGTTACACGGCAGGCGCGATGCGTTTCGCCTATGAATCGCGTAAGCAAATCCTCTCTCTGCTATCGGCTCCGAATGATGAGCGCCTCGCATCGACGGACTTTGGGGCTTACCCGACTTCGGAGTTCATCGCCGACATGCTTGCGTTCAATGGCGGCGAGCCGCTCAATCCGCTGCAGCAGTATCTGATCGACGAAAGCTATCCGACGCTGCAGTGGTTAACGTCACACAATGTCAGGTTCGATCCGATCTACTCGAGGCAGACGTTCGAGAAGAACGGGCGGCTCGTCTTCTGGGGTGGATTGACGCTCGAGGCCACCGGCGAAGGGACCGGCCTCGTGGACGCCGAGCTCGCCGAATTCCGGCGACTCGGCGGATCGATCCGGTACGGGGCGAACTGCCGCAGGCTCGTCATCCGTAACGGAAGAGTTTCTGGCGTTGAGTTCGACGGGCCGGCTGGTCCCGAGACAGTCGAGTGCGATGCCGTCGTGCTCGGTTGCGGCGGCTTCGAAGCCAGCGCAGAAATGAGAAGGCGGCTCATGGGCAAGCGCTGGGTCAAGGCCAGAGTGCGGGGAACACCGAATAACACAGGCGACGGGCTCACGATGGCACTCGAAGCGGGCGCTGCATTCGAAGGCAAACCGGACGGATGCCACGCCGTGCCTGTGGACCGCCACATGCCAGACTATGCGAACCTCAACTTGCCATTCATCGAGCGCAAGCATTACCGCAAGATCTGCTACTTCCTGGGGGTAATGCTGAATGCGGCGGGCGAGCGCTTCGTCAACGAAGGCGAGAACTTTCGTAACTACACCTACGCGCAGTTCGGTCGCGCTATCCTCCGCCAGCCGGGCAGCTACGCCTGGCAGATCTTCGACAGCACGGTCGACGCGCTGCTTTATGACGAGTATCGATTCGAGCATGCCTCGTTTATCGAGGCAGATTCGTTGCGAGCACTGGTACGAGAACTCGGCGACGTTGATGCCGAACGGGCGCTCGATACGATCGAACAATTCAACGCCGCG
>DATCZB010000289.1:0-7958 GCA_036526155.1 Gammaproteobacteria bacterium | reverse complement strand
CATGACGCGCCGGTATAGCGGCAGGATGTATCTGGCTTCCGTGAAGAAGGTCAATCCGATGGAGCTCTTGATGCCGTTCGAATCAGGTCTGGTGGCCGAGGAAGATACACTGGAGCAAATCGCCGATCTCAACGGCTTCCTGCGGCAGGTTGAAGCGAGCGCTTTCCGGATTGCGCTGGTGTCGGTGCGGGACCGTGACGAGGCGCTCGATATTGTTCAGGACGCGATGATGCGGTTCGCGACCAGGTACTCGGCAAAACCATCGGCCGAATGGCGGCCGCTATTCTTTCGAATTCTTAAAAACAGGATTCGTGATTGGGCGAGACGGCGAGTGGTCAGGCAGCGGGTCATGAGTTTTTTCTCGGGTCAGCAGACTGAGGAGAACGATCCGGTGCTGGCGGCGCCCGGGCCCGAGAGCGACGATCCGGCGCAGCAGGCCGAGGGCGACGAGGCCATGGCAGCCCTGGAGGCCGCCCTCAGGGAGCTGTCGCAGCGCCAGCGCGAGGTATTTATGCTCAGGAATTTCGAGAATCTGGATGTGGCCGAAACGGCACTCGCGATGGGCGTCAGTGACGGCAGCGTCAAGACGCATTACTCGCGCGCCGTGGCGCGGTTGCGTGAGCTGCTGGGAGAGCATTGGTCATGAATCACGAGCAGACGAGGCACGAGCAGACGAGGCACGAGCGGGAGCTGGCCGAGAAGGCGGGACGCCTGTTCGACGAGAGCGTCGAGCGGCTCGATGGCGCGACGCTCGCGCGGCTTGCTCAGGCGCGCGCCAGAGCTGTCGAGGCGGCCGAGTCTGGCAGGCCGGCCTGGATTCCGGAGCCCGCGCGTCTGGTGCCGATTGGCGGCGTCGCAGCCGCTGCACTGGTTCTGGCTCTGATCTGGCCCGGCGCCGAGACGCCGGTAGGTCCCGAGCAGGCCGCAGTCGTCACCGATCTCGACCTTCTGCTCGAAGGCGAGAATCTCGATTTGTTCGAAGATCTGGAGTTTTATGCCTGGTTGCTCGAGCAGCCTGAGCTGCTCGAGAGCGATGAAGCAGCGGACGGCAGTGGTTGATGGCCCGCAACAGGCTCGTGCTGGTATCGGTTGCTGCTGCTTTCGCGGGCGCAGCCAATGCCCAGCAGCAGGAGCCCGACCTGAGCTTCCTCGAGTATCTCGGGAGCTGGCAGGAAGGGGACGAGGAGTGGCTGGTCGTCGCCGATATGGACGAGGACCTCGGGGAGGACGACGGCGCGTCCGCTAAGGCGAAGGACGAAGAGGCTGATGAGACGAATGACGAGTAATCTGGTGGCAAGATGGCTTGCGCTGACCCTGCTCGTATTTGCGAGCATGGGCGCCTTTGCGCAGGGTGTTGCGTGGGATGAGCTGAGCCCCGGCCAGCGCGAGCTGCTGGCCGACCAGGAGGCAAGCTGGGCGGATCTCCCACCCGTGCGTCAGGCGCGAATCGCCCGCGGCGCACAGCGGTGGCTCGAGATGAATCGTGCCGATCGCAGGGCGGCACGCGACCGGTTCACGCGGTGGCAGCGCCTGGATGACGGCGAGCGTGCCGAGGTGCGGCGACGTTATGAGGCGTACCGGGAGTTGTCGAATCCCGACCGTGATCGGCTGCGCGAAATTTATCGCCGCTTCAACCGGCTCTCGCTCGATCAGCAGGAGGCGCTCCGGGACCGGTTCAGGCAATTGCCGCCTCAGAGGCGGGAGGATCTCAGAGATCGAGCCCTGCGGCCGCCGCCGGGCCGTCGCTAGACCAGGCATCGGCCAACGTCCGTCTGACACGGGCGCCCGATTCCCGGGTGTGCCATTTTTACAACACAGCCGTTGTAAATTGTTCCCGTCTCGGGGACACTTTCTGACGCTTGATACTCTCTTCGTAGCAAATCAGTGGAACAGGCGGCAAAACTCGTATCTCAGCAGGTGCTTCGCACCGACGTCTCGGGTATGCCTCTCGAATGGATCGATTATCGAGCGGCAGCCTCTCTTTATCACGCCGACCAGGTGGCGTACACGTGCGGCTCGGCTATCTACACGCTGCGCGGCGGATACAATGCCCTGACGGGCGCCCGAAGCACCATTGAGGTCAGTTCGATCATTGCGACGGTCGGCGACACCTATGCGCACGAACGACACAGCGACCGCTATACGCCCCCGTTGAACAATCGCACCCTGTTTCGCAGAGACGCCAATCTCTGCATGTACTGCGCCGAGCGTTTCTCGACTTCGGAGCTGACGCGAGATCACATCAAGCCGCTGAGTCAGGGCGGCACGGATAGATGGAGCAATGTCGTCACGGCCTGTCGCCGCTGCAACAACCATAAAGGCGGCCGGACGCCGGAGCAGGCCAATATGCAGCTGGTTGCGGTGCCGTTCACGCCGACCTACGCCGAATATATCTATCTGAAGGGGCGCCGCGTTCTGGCTGATCAGATGCAGTATCTGTTGACGCACTTCCCGCGCAAGAGCCCATTGCATGCGCGGCTCCGCACACTGGTCGCCGACGCCACCTAGCATTTATCTTACGTTCGCATGATCTACACGCTGTCCGGCGTTTTCCTGCCGGTCTTTTGCATCGCGGCGCTCGGCTTCGCCTGGCGCAAGTCTGGCATCCCGTTCGAACGCGAGTTCGTGACGCGTCTCGTAATGAATATCGCAGGCCCCTGCCTCGTCATCGACAGCCTTGCGAACCTGGCCCTGCCGGCCGAGGCCGTGGTCAGGATGGCTGCGGGAGGCGCCGTAATGATGCTCGTGACGGTGCTCGTCTGCGCCGCGATTGTCAGGCTGGCCGGCTTGCCCGTGAGGACTTACCTTCCCGTGGTTGCGATTGGCAATACCGGGAATCTCGGTCTTTCGGTCTGCTTCTTTGCTTTTGGTCAGGAAGGTCTCGCGCTGGCCGTGGCCGTATTCGTCGCGGGCTCGATCGGGCAGTTCACGCTGACGCCGATTCTGCAGTCGGGCTCGTCACCGTGGCGCACGCTCGTGACGACACCGGTCATTTATGCAGCCGTGATCGGCACGGCGATTCTGTTTACGGGCTTCGCCTTGCCGGAGTGGATTGCGCGCACAGTGGGCCTGCTCGGGGCGCTGCTGATTCCGATGATGCTGCTGGCTCTTGGCAACACGCTCGGGGGGCTCAAGGTCTCGCGTCTGCCGTTCGCCGTCCTCTGGAGCCTCGTGCGTCTTGCGGTCGGTTTTCTGATTGCGCTTCTGGTTGCCGAGACCCTCGGCCTCGAAGGCGTGGCCCGCGGCGTGCTGGTTCTCCAGGGGGCGATGCCGGCAGCCATGTTCAGCTATCTGTTCGCCGCGCGCTACGATCGGTCGCCGGACGACGTCGCCGGCATCGTGCTGCTGTCGACGCTGTTCTCCATCGTGACCCTGCCGCTGATCGTCGTCTATGTGCTGGGTACGGCCGGCTGAATAGCAGGCTGGCTCACGCCGCCTCGACGATTGCAGTCACGCCCATGCCACCGGCCGTGCAGACGGAAATGAGCCCGCGGCCTCCGCTCTGAGACAGCTGCTTCGCCAGCGTCGCAAGCAGTCGCGCCCCGGTGGCCGCGAACGGATGGCCGATGGCAACGCTGCCGCCGTTGACGTTGAGCTTGTCGCGGTCGATCGGTCCCAGCGGCTCGGAGCGGCCGAGTTGCCCAGCGCAAAAGGTTTCCGATTCCCAGGCTGCCATGGTCGCAAGGGTCTGCGCGGCGAAGGCCTCGTGAATCTCGTAGTAGTCGAATTCCTGCAGTCCGAGGCCCGCGTCTGCGAGCAGATCGGAGACGGCATAGGCTGGCGCCATGAGCAGGCCCTCTCTGGTGACGAAGTCGACTGCAGCTTCACGCCCGTGCGTCAGGTAAGCCTGCACCGGAAGGCCACGCTCGCGAGCCCAGCTTTCGGAAGCCAGCAGCACGGCCGACGAACCGTCGGTCAGCGGCGTGCTGTTGCCGGCAGTCAGCGTGCCGGCGGCGCTGCGGTCGAATACCGGCCTCAGCGCAGCAAGCCTCTCGAGGCTCGTATCCGGCCGGACATTGTTGTCCCTGGCGACGCCGCGATGCCCGGTGACGAGATCGTCGTAGAACCCCCCCGACCAGGCCCGCTCGGCGTTGAGGTGGCTGGCGAGCGCGAGAGTGTCCTGGTCTTCGCGTGTGATACCCCATTGCTTCGCCGTCACCTCCATGCTTTCGCCCATGGAAAGGCCCGTTCTGGGCTCGACGACGGCTGGCAGTGAAGGCTTGAAGTGTCTGGGCCTCAGACGCAGCCACGGCTTGATCCGCTGGCCCAGCGAGCGGCCCCGTGCGCTGTCCAGCAAGATCGAGCGATATGCGTCCGGGTAGACGATCGGCAGGTCGCTGATGCTGTCAGTGCCCCCGGCAATGCCAGCCTCGATCAGGCCGGCCGAAATCTTGCTGGCAATCAGCAAGGCCGCCGAAAGGCTCGTGCCGCAGGCCCGCTGAATGTCGAACGCGGGGGTTTCGGGCGCCAGCCCCGAGGAGAGCACGGACTCGCGCGCGAGATTGAAATCCCGCGAGTGCTTGATGACGGCGCCGAGCGCGACATCACCGAGCACCTCGCCCCGGAGATCGAAACGGTCGACGAGCCCGCGCAGGCTCGCAGTCATCATTTCGTGGTTGGAGCTTCTGCTGTACTTCGTATTGGCGCGGCAAAAGGGAATTCTCTGCCCGCCGATGATCGCTATACGCTGCGACTTGAGTGATTGCACGAATCGCCTCTCCTATTGTCCGTATGTGGGCCCGCCGGAATTCAGGAACTCGAGCTCCGCCTCGGAAGACTCCCGACCGAGGGTTTGATTACGGTGCGGGAAGCGGCCGAAGCGGTCGACAATTCGACAGTGCTCGTGCGCATAGTCTGATGCTGATCGGAGCACCGAAGCCAGCGGGTCCGCGGTTACCGAGTCAGCCAGAGCGTCGAAGACCTTGCACGAGCGCGATTGAACCTCGCGTGATTCCGCGTGCTGCAGCGGCATGCAGAAGAAGATGCGCTCGAGTGCGTGCAAAGAGTTGTCTTGGCCCTGATCCAGGCCTTGGAGCGTGATCGAGAGCGCTTTCGGGTCCGACGCGAATGCATCGGGCGTGCCGCGATAGAGGCTGCGCGGCAGCTGGTCGAGCAGAATGATCAGCGCCAGGCGGCCGGCAGGTGTCGTTGTCCAGGCATCGAGCTCGCCCCTTGCAGCCGCCTTCGCCAGCGACCCGAAATTTTCCTCGAGCTCGCGATCCTGGTCCGGCGTTCCCGAAAACCACTTGCGCATGAGCGCCTGCGGGTCGTCGCATTCTGCCGGGTCACCGTCGAACCAGAAATCGAGCACCTGCCCGATCTGCTCGTCTGGGATTACGCCGTTCACAATCCTGTTTCCGTGCCTGGCAGCGGTTTCGTCCGTATAGGACGCGCACAATACAATGGTCCGCAACAAATCTCGATGACGGGCACTGGCACGGCATGACGCTTCGCCTTCAACTGCTGGCTCTGGGTGCGCTGACCCTGCTCCTGCCCTGGGCCGGAGTCCAGGTGGTGCGGCAGGTCGAGGTCTCACTGCGAACGGGCCTCGAGCGCTCGCTGCTGGACAGTGCCCGCGCTCGTATCGTCGCCACCCAGCTCGACCGCTTCTACCGCCGCGGTGCGGCGACTTCAGACTCGGCCGATGCGATCTATCTGCACACGCTGTCGCGGCCCCCGACGATCGACGGCTTTAGCGCGGACTGGAGTTTTGTGCGCGATCCGTCGGCTCAGGGCCGGGCCGTGCGCGCACTGGATCTCGAAGGTGGCAGCCGCCTCTGGGCCGGCATCAGTGCCGGGTTCGTTTACCTGTTCATCGACGCGGTCGATGAGGAGGTCGTCAATCAGGGCGTGCCGGGTGAGGCGCCCCACGGTGATCGCGTGGCTCTCGTTTTTGGCGGTGGCCCGACGGCTCGATCGGCCCTGCTGCTGGCAAATTCGGCGCCGGGGACCTTTCGCGCCCAGCCAACGAGTGGCGGGCCGCGGTTCGAGCCGACGGGGGGTTATCACGACACGGCTTTCGGCGCCTGGCAGGACACGGAAACGGGTTACGCGATCGAAGCACGGTTGCCACTGCGACTCGTCGGCGCTGCCCTCGGTGTCGGCATCATCGATTCTGACGATCGCGGCAGATCGGCGCGCCTCGCTGCGGCCACGTGGGATGAATCCGGAGAACCAGTCAGGGTCGTTCACGAGCAACCCGAGCTCAACCGGATCCTGGCGCCGTCTTCCGGTGGCGGTGAGCGCGTTCGGATTCTCGACGGCGACGGCTGGGTTCTGGCCGATTCAGGGGCGGTCGAAACTGTCGCTGTCTCCGACTCCGGCCGGGTTTCCGTTGCCGAGCGCTTCTTTCGCTACGTGCTTCGGCGCGACGATCCCGAATACGCATCGCATGAGAGCCGGCCGGGCCGGATCGGAGACCCCGTGCTCAGGCGAGCGCTCGATGGCGAGACTGCCACGGCATGGTATCGGCGCGGGGCCGAGGCCAGCGCAATCGTCGCGGCCGCCGTGCCGATAGATTCGGAAGAGCCGGGCACTGGTGCCGTGGTGCTCGAGCAGGCCAGCGACCCGATTCTGACGCTGGCGAATCAGGCAATGATGCGGCTGATGACCCTGACCATAATCATCATCGTCGTCACGGCGGCGGGTCTGCTGGCGTACGCCAGCTTTCTCTCGTTCAGGATCGGCCGGCTCGCCCGCGCAGCGGAGTCCGCGCTCGGACCCGGCGGCGAGATCATCACGCGAGTTCCCGGAACCAAAGGACGTGATGAGCTCGGCGATCTGTCGCGAGCGTTTGCTGATCTGCTCGGCCGGCTGCGCGATTACACGGAGTATCTGCAGAGCCTCAAGAGCAAGCTCAGTCATGAGCTTCGAACGCCGCTGGCGATCGTTGCGACCTCGCTCGACAACCTGGAGCATGAGCTCAAGACCCGGCCCGGGCGCGACTATCTCGACCGGCTGCGACACGGCACGGAGCGACTCGAGTCGATCCTGCAGGCGATGACGGCCGCGACGCGGGTCGAGCAGGCAATCGCCGATACCGCACATGAGCGCTTCGACCTGAGCGCGGTGATTGCGTCGTGCATGAAGGCCTACGGCGACGTCTACCCCGGGCAATCTTTTCGTGTCCGGCTGCCCGAGGAGCCCGTCCTGATTGCGGGCTCCGCAGAACTCATCGAGCAGATGCTCGACAAGCTCATCGATAATGCGGTCAGTTTTGCCGAGGCGGGATCCGAGATCGTCGTACGCCTTCGAAGCGAGGCCGATCAGGTGCGCCTCGAGGTCGTGAATCGCGGCCCGGAGCTGCCCCAGGCCATGCGCCATCAGCTATTCGATTCGCTGGTTTCGGTGCGCAAGGGCAAGGATGAGAAACCGCATCTCGGCCTCGGCCTGTATATCGTGATGCTCGTCGCAGAGTTTCATGGTGGCCGGGTCGAAGCCGAGAATCTTGCCGACGGCTCCGGCGTCAGCATCGGCGTCGTGCTACCGCGCAGCGACGCCCGTTCCGCCTAGCCCGCAATAACCGGCCGGGTTCTTCGCCAGGTATTGCTGGTGGTAATCCTCGGCGTAGTAGAAATCGACGCCCGTGCCGATCTCGGTCGTGATTGGCCCGAAGCCGGCGCCGTTCAGCGCCTGTTGATAACGATCGCGGCTTTGCTCGGCGAGTTCACGGTCCGACTCGGTTTCCAGAAATATGGTCGACCGATACTGCGAGCCGATGTCGTTGCCCTGACGCATTCCTTGCGTCGGGTCATGGGATTCCCAGAACACATCGAGGAGTCGGCTCAGAGCGTCATGATTGTCTTCGAAGACGACGAGCACGACTTCGGCGTGTCCCGTGTTGCCGTTGCAGACCTCGCGATAGGTCGGGTCGACGGTTGTTCCACCGGCATAGCCGACTGCCGTGACGTGAACATCCTGCTGCTGCCAGAAAACGCGTTCGGCGCCCCAGAAGCAAC
>DATCZB010000288.1:0-3295 GCA_036526155.1 Gammaproteobacteria bacterium | reverse complement strand
TACCTGGAGCTGACGCAGTCGATCGATATTCCGTGGATGGTCTATCACATTCCGGGCCGCACGGCCGTCGGCGTGACGCTCGAGTCGCTGCGTGAACTGCGCCGACGCACGCCGGGATTCATCGGAATCAAGCACGCCGTCAACGATCTCGGCTTTGCTTCGGCCTGTCTCGCCGAGTTCGGGCCGGACTTCAGGATATTCGCGGGTCTCGAAGAGCTGAGTTTCCCGATGCTCGCGATCGGCGCAGTCGGCCTCATGAATGCCGTCGGCAATCTTCAGCCCGCGGTGCTGGCGGAACTTTGTACGGCAGTGGAAAACAACGACCTGCGCGCGGCACGCCGAATGCACCAGGATCTGCTGGAGATCAATCAGGCCGTCTTCTACGACACCAATCCGATACCGATCAAATACATGATGAAGCGCCTCGGCCTGATCGAATCGAACGAGCATCGACTCCCCATGGTGCCGGCAAGCGCCGAGCTCGGGCAGCGGCTCGATGCCGTGCTCGAGCGCGCGGGGCTGACCGGCTAGACCGGAGATCAGCGTGCGCCTCCTGAGCTTCCGCGCCGATGGACGAGAACGATTCGGCCTCGTCACCGACGCCGGCGTGCTCGACCTGTCAGAGCGGCTCGGCGATGAGCTTTCGTCACTGGACGCAGTCATCGGGCACGGCGCGCTCGAGCCGGTTCGCGAGCTGGCCGAATCGGCAAAGTCCGATTTCAATTTCGACGACATCGAGTTCCTGCCGCCGCTGTCCCGACCCGGGAAAATCATCTGCATCGGCGTCAATTACATGAACCGCAACGCCGAGTATCGCGACGGCGCCGCGGCGCCAGAGTATCCGAGCGTCTTCATGCGCACGACCGAGAGCCTCGTCGGTCACCGCCAGCCGATCATGCGACCACCGGAATCCGAGCAGCTCGACTACGAGGGCGAAATCGTGCTCGTCATCGGCAAGCGGGGCAGGCGCATCGAGCGCCAGGCTGCCTGGAGCCACGTCGCGGGCCTTTCACTGATGAACGAAGGCTCGGTCCGCGACTGGCTGCGCCATGCTAAATTCAACGTGACCCAGGGCAAGAACTTCGAACGCTCGGGCAGCTGGGGCCCGTGGATTCAGACGGTCGAGGATATCCCGCTCGAAACCCGGCTGCACCTGACGACGCATGTGAACGGCGAGCTGCGCCAGGACGACACGACGGCGAGCCTGATCTTCAGCTTCGATTACCTCATCAGCTACCTGTCGAGCTTCATGCCGCTATGTCCGGGCGACATCATCGCAACGGGAACACCAACAGGTGCCGGGGCACGCTTCGATCCGCCGCGATATCTCAGGTCGGGCGATGTCGTCAGCGTGCACGTGCCCGAGCTCGGCACGCTCGAGAATGAGGTCGAGGACGAAACCGTTTAGCGGTTGCGCGCGCGGCCCGTGGCCGGAGCATCCACGCGCTCGATGAATCGTGCGAGCTCCCGATACAGATCGGCCATGTGCTCGGGCTCCATTTGCTCGCGGATATTCGAATAGGCCGCTTCGATTTCCGGGCCGATCCGGTCGACCAGGCGTTTGCCCTTTGCCGAAATCCTGAGCCTGAGCTCGCGCTGGTCATCGGCCGAGCGGCGCGACAGCACGAACCCCTCGCTGGTCAGATAGCGGATGATTCGCGTCATGCTCGGCGCGAGGATTACGCACTCGGCGGCAAGACCGGCCGCCGTCAGCTCGCCGCGCTCGTACAGGGCGCGAAGCGCCCGCCATTGTTGCTCGGTGACACCGTGCGCTTGCAGAATCGGCCGAAAGCGGCTCATTGCGGTTTCCCGCGCCCGCAATAACAGCATCGGCAAGGATTCGCTGAAGCGCCTGATACGAACCATATCGCCGAAGAGCATAACACGTTAAGCAATTTGGCCGGGCCAAACGCGGTCTCTGACGAGTATCCTTAAGCAATGCACTACGTGGTGTTCATTCTGATCATACTTGCGATCTTGATCGGTCCGGGCCTCTGGGTCAGCGCCGTGATGCGCAGGTACCATCTGCCGCGCAATCGCTATACCCGAACGGGCGGCGAGACCGCGCGCGCATTGCTCGATGCGCAGGGGTTACAGCACGTGGTCGCCGAGCCCACTGACAGAGGCGACCACTACGACCCGATCGACAAGGCCGTCAGGCTATCCACGGAGAATTTCAGCTCGAGCTCGCTGACGGCGCTGACGGTAGCGGCCCACGAGGTCGGCCACGCGATCCAGGATGCCAACAGGTTCCAGCCGTTGCGCTGGCGGACCCGACTCGTGCGCTGGGTCGCACCCGTTGAGCGACTCGGGGCAGCCATGCTGATGCTGGCGCCGTTCGTGGCGCTGACCCCGGCGCGCATCGTCGGAATTCTCGGCTTCCTGGCAGGCCTCGCCACGCTCGGCGCCGGAATCGTCGTGCATGCGCTGACGCTGCCGACCGAGTTCGACGCGAGCTTCGGGCGGGCCATGCCGCTGATTCGCCAGCATGACATCCTGCGCCGGGAAGACATCCCGCGCGCCAGAAAACTGCTGACCGCAGCGGCCCTGACTTATGTCTCACAGGCGCTGCAAAGCCTGCTTAATATTGCCCGCTGGTGGGCAATCCTGCGGCGTTGAAACTCCCGGTATGCTATATCTGTCCTATACGGCATGAGAACGAACATAGAAAATCCTCTGGCCGATGCCATGGTCTCGATCAAGACCCTGGTCCCCGACGACGCCATGAGTGCCGGACTGCTCGGAACGGAGAGAACCGGCCACGGCGCACGGATTCGCGAGGACGGTCTGATCGCGACGATCGGTTACGTCGTCCATGAAGCCGAATCGGTCTGGATCGGCTCGAGCACCGGCGCCATGGTCCCGGGCTTCGTCGTCGGCTACGACTTCGAGAGCGGCTTTGGCCTGGTCAAGCCGTCGATGCCGCTGACCGGCCCGGTTGCGCCGCTCGGCAGCATTCAGCCGCTGCATGTGGGCAGCCGCGTCACCGTGGCCGGTGCGGGTGCCGACGTCGAGGCGATCGAGGCATTCGTCGTTGCCAAGCAGGAGTTCGCCGGACGCTGGGAGTATCTGCTCGAGGAAGCCGTGTTCACGGCGCCGGCTTTCGATAACTGGTCCGGGGCGGCGCTCATCGATCGTCAGGGCAGGCTCTGCGGGCTCGGCTCACTCGTCATTCAGGGCTTCGAGACCGGGGACGCGACCGAAACGGTCAACATGTTCGTGCCGATCGACTTGCTGCCGCCGATCATCGATGACATTTGCCAGCACGGCAGGCGCCGGTCACCGCCGCGCCCCT
>DATCZB010000287.1:0-19913 GCA_036526155.1 Gammaproteobacteria bacterium | reverse complement strand
GCGGTTCGACGGTAACCCGATCAATTTGCGCGACCCGGACGCGGAATCGATTCGCGCGCGCACGGACCTGGCCGCCGACAGCGAGGCGCCGATATTCAGCCTGGCCGCGGTGGTCCCCGATGCCTCGGCGGCCGCGTCGCTGGCGACGGAGCTCGCACCCTTGCCGACGGTGGCCCGGGTCGTGACGACAGCCTCGCTCGTGCCCGACGACATGGAGGACAAGCTGTTCGTGCTCGAGGATCTCGGCCTCGCGCTCGGCTCGACCCTGCGCGGCATTGAAGCGTCCGAGTCCGATCCGGCGCGCATGCTGGCCGAGCTCGAAGCGCTCGCGGACACGCTGTCCCGCGAGCCGCAACTGAGCGCGGCCCGGCAGACCGCGCTCGTCGCGATCGGGCAGTGGCTCGACTCCCACCGCTCGGCCGGAGCAGAGTCTGAAGATCCGGTGGCACAGACGCTCGAGACCGATCTGCTCGGGAATCTCGTCGACCGCGTGGGGCGGCTCGAGCGCGGGCTCGGCGCCGAGGCGTTCGAGCGTGACGACCTGCCCGACGAGCTCCTGAGCCGTTGGGTCAACGCGGCCGGCGCCGAGCTCGTCGAGATCGTGCCGAGCGAGGACCTGAACGACGCCGAGGCGTCGGCTCGCTTCGTCGCCGCCGTCAGGTCCGTCGCCCCGAACGCGACCGGGCTGCCGGTCGTCTACGAGGAAGCGGCGGCGACGGTCACGCGCGCGTTTTCGTTTGCGCTGGCTTATGCGTTCGTCATCGTCTCACTGCTGCTGATCGTCTTCATGCGCAGTGTCCGGGATGCCGTGCTCGTGCTCGTGCCGATCGTGTTTGCTGCGGTGCTCACGGCAGGGTTGAGCGTGCTGCTCGGCCTGCCGCTCAATTTCGCGAATATCATTGCGCTGCCGTTACTCGTGGGCGTCGGGGTCGACAGTGGAATTCATATGGTGCATCGCATGCGAACGGAGCCTCCGACAGACGGCGATGTCATTCACACCAGCACGTCGCGGGCGGTTCTGATGAGCGCGCTGACGACGGTGGCGAGCTTCGGCAACCTGGCATTCTCCGAGCATCTCGGCATGGCGAGCATGGGTCAGCTGCTGACGATCGGTATGGCGATGAGCGTGCTCGCGATCCTCGGTCTGCTGCCGGCACTGATGCGCTTCACGAGGGCGGCGGCGTGACCAGCCTGGTGACGGGAGCCAACGGTTTCGTCGGTGCGGCCGTCGTGCGCGCGCTGGTCGATCGCGGCGAAGCCGTGCGTGCGCTCGTCCGCGCAGGCAGCGACACGCTGAATCTCGACGGACTGCCGGTCGAGATCGTTCGCGGCGACCTTCGCGATCAGGGCTCAATGCGCGAGGCGAGCGCTGGCTGTGCGACGGTGTTTCACGTGGCCGCCGATTACCGGCTCTGGGTGCCGGATGAGCAGTCGATGTATGCAACCAACGTCGGCGGCTCGGTCAACGTGCTCGAGGGCGCGGCGGCATCCGGCGTCGAGCGGATGGTGTACACGTCGAGCGTCGCCGTGCTCGGTATTCGCGCCGACAAGCGCCCGGCCGACGAGGACACGCCCGTGTCGGTCGAGGAGATGATCGGTCACTACAAGCGCTCGAAGTTCCTGGCCGAGCAGGCGGTGCGCGAGCGGGCGACCGAGCTCGGTTTCCCTGTCGTCACCGTCAATCCCTCGACACCCATCGGGCCCGGGGACCTGAGGCCCACGCCGACCGGCAGAATCATCGTCGATGCCGCCCGCGGCAAGATGCCGGCCTACGTCGATACGGGGCTCAATGTCGTCCACGTCGACGACGTGGCCGCGGGGCACTTGCTGGCGCGCGACGCCGGCACGCCGGGCGAACGCTATATACTCGGCGGCGCCGATATGAGCCTCAAGGAAATCCTGGACATGGTTGCGAAGCACGTTGGCCGCCGCCCGCCCTTCGTTCGCCTGCCGCGGCGAGCCGTCTACCCGCTCGCCGTCGTCAGCGAGCGCCTGGCCCGGCTGTTTTCCATCGAGCCGCTCGTGACCCGCGACGAGCTCAGGATGGCGAAGAAGCACATGTACTTCACGAGCCGCAAGGCCGAGGCAGAGCTCGGGTATCAGCACCGGCCGCCCGAGGAGGCGATCGTCGACGCCATCGCATGGTTCAGGGCGCATGGCTTTGTCGGCTGAGCCCATGCAGGCCAAATGCCGGGCCCGATCGAATATCGCGCTCGTCAAATACTGGGGCAAGGCGAACGCTGAGCTCAACACGCCGGCAGTCGGCTCGATCTCGGTCACGCTCGATGGCCTGTGGACCGAGACAGAGATCCGTTTCGACCCCTCGCTGGCTGCAGATCGTCTGGTTCTCGACGGCAAGGAGCGCGCCGATCAGCTCGCGCGCGTGTCCCGGTGCCTCGACCTCGTGCGCGCGGCAGCGGATACCGCACTCAGGGCCGAGGTCGTAAGCGCCAATAACTTCCCGACCGGCGCGGGTCTTGCGTCCTCGGCTTCCGGTTTCGCGGCGCTCGTCGGCGCAGCGACGGCCGCGCTCGGTATCGACCTGCCCCCGCGCGAGCTCAGCATCCTGGCGCGACGCGGGTCGGGGTCGGCTGCGCGATCGATTTTCGGCGGGTTCGTCGAGATGCATAAGGGCAAGGCGGCCGACGGCAGCGACAGCTACGCCGAGCCGCTCGCACCAGCCGGGGCCTGGCCACTCAAGATCCTCGTCGCGATCACGGCGAAAGCGGAGAAGGCCGTCGGCTCGGGTCCCGGCATGGCGATGTCGGCCGAGTCGTCGCCGTACTACGGCGAGTGGGTCGGCACGCATCCGGCAGATCTCGATACGGCGCGCACCGCAATAGCTGCGCGCGACTTCGACGCCCTGGCCAATGTGTCCGAGAGCAGTTGCCTGAAGATGCATGCGGCTGCCATGAGCACGACGCCGCCGCTGATCTACTGGAACGGCGCGACCGTCGATTGCCTGAACCGCATCCGCCAGCTGCGCGCCGCCGGCGTGCCGGTTTTCTTCACGATCGATGCCGGCCCGCAGGTCAAGGCGATCTGTGAGTCCGCGGCGGAAGCCGAGGTTTGCGCGGCGCTCGAAAGCACGGCCGGCGTCCGCGACGTCATCGTGACCGATCTCGGGCCGGGCCTGGAGCTGCTCTAGCCATGCGCTTCAGGGCGTCGGCGCCGGGCAAGGTCGTGCTGCTCGGCGAGTCCGTGGTGCTCGAAGGGGCAGAGGCCCTGGTGATGGCCGTCGACCGCCGCTGCTCGGCCACGCTCGCACCGTCGGACGATCCGGACTGCTCGTTGACGATGCATTTTCCCGACACCGTGGAGTCGGCGTTCACGCCGGGCGAGCCGTCCGGCTCGGCGCTCGTGGACGCGGTGCTGGCCGATCCCGACCTGGCGCCGGCCGGGCGCAGTTGGCGGGCGACGATTGACTCCCGCGGGTTCTATTCCGAGGGGCTCAAGCTCGGTCTCGGCTCGAGCGCGGCCGCGCTGGTGGCATTTGCCGGGGCGGCCTGGGCGGCAGCGGGCAGGCCGGGTCACCCGGACCTAAGGACCCTGATAGACTGCCACCGGGCCTTTCAGGGCGGGGCGGGCAGCGGCATTGACGTGGCGGCATCGCGCTGCGGTGGGTGGCTCGAGTTCCGCCTCGGCGAGGACCGCGAGGCCAGTGTCGGTTCAGTCCAGCCGCCGAAAAGTGTAGGATTCGCGGGTGTTTTTGCCGGGGGCTCGGCATCGACGCCGGATCTCGTGGGAAGGTACCGGCGCTGGGCCGACTCCGGCGCGACCGAAGGCCTCGAATTGCGACGCCGTCTGATGGCGGTCGCGACCCGGGGCTGCGCGGCCGTTGCGGCCGACGACGGTGCATCGTTCGTCGCCGCGATTGGGGAATACGGGCGATGCCTCGCCGACCTCGGGCAGGCCATGGGGGCTGACCTGGTTACGGCGGCGCATCGACGAATCGGCGATCTGGCAGGCGAGATGGGGCTTGCCTACAAGGTCAGTGGCGCTGGCGGAGGCGACGTCGGCATCGCCTGCGGGCTCGATCCGCAGGCGCTCGATGCATTTAGCGCCAAGGCTGCCGATGCGGGTTTTCACGTCGTTCCGCTCACGGTCGACGAACAGGGGTTGCTAGTAGAGGAGCATGCCGAGTGACAGATGATCGGCTGAGGATTCCCGAGTTTTACAAGCTCACCGTCGACGAGCGCGTGCGTGCCGTGCATGAGCGCGGGAGACTGAACAACAGCGATTTCCGCGCCCTGGCGTCCGGCCGGCATACGCTCGATCTTTCCGCCGCCGACCGGATGATCGAGAACGTCGTCGGCGTGATGGGCATGCCGCTCGGGCTCGGAATGAACCTCCTCGTCAACCGACGCCAATATATCGTGCCGATGGTCGTCGAGGAGCCATCGGTCGTTGCCGCGCTCAGTTCCGCCTGCAAGCTCATCAGGCAGTCGGGCGGGTTCAAGGCCAAGTCCACGGATCCGATCCTGATCGGCCAGATTCAGATCGTGAATCTCGGCGATATCGACAAGGCGAGGCGGGCAATCCTCGACCACAAGCGCGAGATCATCAGTCTCGCCAACAGCTTCCACCCGAATATGGTCGCGCGCGGCGGCGGCGCCCGCGATCTCGAGCTGCACGTGCACCCCCTGCCGTCGCGCGGGCGGCAGATGCTCGTCGTGCATCTGCTCGTGGACACGCGCGACGCGATGGGCGCAAATCTCGTCAACGGCATGTGCGAAGGCGTCGCGCCGCTGATCGAGTCACTGACGGGTGGCTCCGTGTTTCTGCGGATTCTCTCCAATCTGACCGACCGCTCGATCGTTCGCGCAAGTTGCAAGATTCCGGTCGAAGCGCTGGCCGGGCGCGGTTACAGCGGCGAGGAGGCGCGCGACGGCATCGTGGTCGCGTCGGATTTTGCCGAGGTCGACCCGTATCGGGCGGCGACGCACAACAAGGGCATCATGAACGGGATCGATCCCGTCGCGATTGCGACCGGCAACGACTGGCGCGCTATCGAAGCCGGGGCTCACGCTTATGCGGCTCGCGGCGGGCGCTACTCGTCGCTGACGCGCTGGTCCGTTGACGAAGCTGGCAACCTTTGCGGCGAGATCGAGATACCGATCAAGGTCGGTATCGTCGGCGCGCCACTGGAGTCGAATCCGACGGTGGCGTTGAACCTGCGGCTCCTCGGCGTCGAGTCGGCGACCGAATTGGCCGAGATCATGGCTTCGGTCGGCCTGGCGCAGAACTTTGCCGCGATCCGGGCGCTCGCCACCGAAGGCATCCAGCGTGGTCATATGACTCTGCACGCGCGCAGCGTCGTGACCGCAGCGGGGGCCGGCGAAGACATTTTCGACGAGGTGCTCGACCGTCTGATTCAGAGCGGCGCGATCAAGATCTGGAAGGCCCAGGAGATCATCCGCGAGTTGAGCGACGAGCAGGACGTGCCGAAGAAGGCGAAGGTGCGCGAAACCAAGGAGCGGGCGATGGGCGTTGGCTACGGCAAGGTCGTGATGCTCGGCGAGCACGCCGTCGTCTACGGCCGCCACGCGATTGCGGCGCCCGTGCCGATGGTCATCAAGGCGCTGGTCGAGGACTGCGATCAGGGTATCCACCTGATGATTCCGCGCTGGGGCATAGAGTATGAGCTGGCCGCGAATCCGCAGGACCGCAGGTCGTTCGAACGGCCCGCAGGCGTCATGCTCGACGAGCTCGGGCTCGGCGGGCGCGCGATGCGGATCGAGGTCTTTCCCGAAGTCCCGCGCAGCATGGGGCTCGGCGGTTCGGCCGCCATGGCCGTCGCGATCGTGCGCGCGCTCGACAAGCACTTCAAGATCGGGCTCTCCGACGAGGAGGTCAACCGGCTCGCGTTCGAATCGGAGAAGGTTGCACACGGCAACCCGAGTGGTCTCGACAATACGCTTGCGTGCTACGCCAAGCCGCTCGTTTACCGGGCCGGCGATCCGCCGCTCGTCGAGCCGCTGAACATTCGCGAGCCGATCCCGACAGTCATCGGCATGAGCGGTTACGAAGGCTTGACGGCCAAGACCGTCGGCCGGGTCCGCGAGGCCTGGAAGCAGGATCAGCAGCTCTACGAGCGGATTTTCGATCAGATCGATTCGCTCGTTCTGCGCGGTGTGCAGGCGATTCAGGACGGCGACGTCAAGCTGCTCGGCGAGCTCATGAATATCAATCATGGCATGCTCAACGCGTTGCAGGTGTCGACGCCGGAGCTCGAGCAACTGGTCGACATCGCGCGCGAGAATGGCGCGCTGGGCGCCAAGCTGACGGGCGGCGGCGGCGGCGGCTCGATCATTGCCGTGTGCGAGGACAATCAGCAGGAGATCGTGGCTGCGATCCGAGCAGCGGGTTACCAGGCTGTGGCCGTCAATCTGGGGGCACCGCTGAATGACACGTGAGGAGATCGTCTCCAGCGGCAGCGAAGAGCTGATCCTGGTCGACGATCAGGATCAGGAGATCGGCTCGGCGTCCAAGATCGAGTGCCACGAGGGCAGCGGGATACTCCATCGGGCGTTCTCGATCTTCGTGTTCAACTCCGAGAATGAGCTGCTGCTGCAGCAGCGCAGCGGGTCGAAGCCGCTCTGGCCTTTGTACTGGTCTAATACCTGTTGCTCGCATCCGCGCCGGGGCGAGACGATGGATGTCGCCGTCTCGCGGCGCCTGCGGCAGGAGCTCGGGTTCGAGTGCGAGCTGACCTACCTGTACAAATTTATGTATCAGGCCCAGTTCGGCGACGCGGGGGCCGAGCGCGAATTCTGCTCGGTCTATTTCGGGTATTATGATGGTCCGGTTGACCCGAACGTCAGCGAGATCGCCGCCTGGCGGTTAGTTGACATAAAGTCACTGAATGAGGAGCTGGCGGCGGATGGTGACCGCTTCTCGCCCTGGTTCAAGCTCGAGTGGGCGCATATTCAGGAGCACTATCTGGATGCTATCCTTGCGCGCCGTGAGATCGCCGGTTAGTTTCGGGCGCGCTCGCTCTTCACGGAAAGGAATCAAATAAAAGGTGTAGTCGGGATGGGAATACCTCTGGTTCAGCAATACAGGATTGGCCGCTACATTTTCGAGCAGAAGCTCAAGCGCAATAAGCGCTACCCGCTCGTGCTCATGCTCGAGCCGCTGTTTCAGTGCAATCTCGCCTGTGCGGGTTGCGGCAAGATCGACTATTCGAACGACATTCTGCGCGAGCGCATGAGCGTCGAGGATGCGCTCAACGCCGTCGACGAGTGCGGTGCGCCCGTCGTCTCGATTCCGGGTGGCGAGCCGCTGATCCACAAGGAGATGCCGCAAATCGTCGAGGGCATCATCAAGCGCAAGAAGTTCGTCTATCTGTGCACGAACGCGCTGCTGCTCGAGCAGAAGATCGATCAGTACAAGCCTTCGCCTTATTTCACGTGGTCTATCCATCTCGACGGCAACCGCGATCGTCACGACGAGTCGGTCTGCCGCAAGGGTGTTTTCGACAAGGCAGTGTCGGCGATCAAGGTCGCACGGGAGCGCGGTTTCCGCGTGACCGCGAACTGCACGCTGTATGCCGGGGAAGATCCGGATGACGTTGCCGACTTTTTCGACTACGCCATGACGCTCGGTCTCGAGGGCGTCATGATCTCGCCGGGATACAGCTACGATCATGCGCCGCGCCAGGACGTCTTCATGGGCCGGCGGAACTCCAAGCAATTGTTCCGGGATATCTTCAAGGTCGGCAAGAAGCGCGGCAGCAAGTGGCGCTTCAATCAGTCGAGCCTGTTCGTCGATTTCCTTGCCGGCAACCGGACCTATCAGTGCACGCCCTGGGCGAACCCGACGTATAACGTGTTCGGCTGGCAAAAGCCGTGCTACCTGCTCGTCGACGAGGGTTACGCCAAGAGTTTCAGGGAACTCATGGAAACGACGGACTGGGAGAAATACGGCACGGGCATCAACCCGAAGTGCGACAACTGCATGGCGCATTGCGGCTACGAGGGCACGGCGGTCGAAGAGACGGTGTCCAATCCGCTGACGGCCCTGAGCGTATTCCTGTTCGGGCCAAGACTCGACGGCGAGATGGCGCCGGAGCTTCCCGTGCTGCATGGCGGTCAGGCGCAAGGCGTTGCCGTCTCCATCGACCAGATCGGCGGCCGCAAGAACAGCCAGGAATAGCCGGCAGCCGGCATGCTCGTCCAGGCACTGGGCGCATGCGCGCTGGCCGCGTGGCTTGCGGTCCTGTTGCTGCCGTCGCGGCCTTACGGCACGCGCGAGCGGCTCGAGCCGTCTGAACCCGATTCCGATTCGGATTCCGATCCCGATCTAGGTGACGTCGCCGTGCTGATTCCGGCGCGGAACGAGGCCGCTGCTATCGGCATGACGCTCGAGGCGCTGGGACGGCAGGGCCAGGACTTAAAGATCGTCGTCGTCGACGATCGGTCTGACGATGCGACGGCCGACGTCGTCAGGGCCGAAGGCGAGCGCCTGGCTCTCGATCTCACGCTCGTCGAGGGCAAACCATTGCCGCAAGGCTGGGGCGGCAAGCTCTGGGCGCTGCAGCAAGGACTCGATTCGGTCGCGCGCGATTACTGCCTGTTGCTCGACGCCGAGATCGTGCTCGCGCCCGGCATGATCGCAGCGCTCCGGGACAAGGCGCGGGACGAAGGGCGCGCGATCGTATCGATCATGGCACGGCTCAAGGCCGAAGGTTTCTGGGAGCGGCTGCTCGCGCCGCCGTTCGTCTTTTTCTTCAAGCTCATTTATCCGTTCGCCCGAGTCAACGATCCGCGCGATCGCGCCGCGGGTGCCGCCGGCGGGTGCCTCATGATCGAGACGCGCGTGCTGCGCGAGCTCGGCGGCTTCGACGCCATAAAAGACGCCATGATCGACGACTGCAGCCTGGCGGCACTCGTGAAGCGGGCCGGGCACTCGATCTGGCTCGGGCTCAGCGCCTCGGTCGTGAGCCTGCGCCGCTATCGGAGTCTTGCGAGCTTCAGGCGAATGGTGACGCGGACGGCGTTTACTCAGCTCGGGTATTCGACGCTGCTGCTCGTCCTCGTCTGCGTGCTGATGCTCATCGTTTTCGTCGCGCCGATCGCGAGTCTTGTGTTTGCCGGCGAGGCTTGGGGTCGAGCCGCGGCGGCGGGCGCGCTGCTCGGAATGGGCCTGGCCTACTGGCCGACCGTCGCGTTTTATCGTCTGCCGGCGGTCTGGCTCGTTTCGCTGCCGCTGGCGGCCGCGTTGTTCCTGGCGATGACCGTTGAATCCGCCTTTAACTACTGGCGCGGCGTCCGGGCCGTTTGGAAGGGGCGAGCCTATCGGCGGCCCTAGGCGCGGGTTAGTGCCCGGGGATCGTGCGAGAATACGGATAAGTTCATTGATGCGAGCGGGTCGATTGAGCATGCTGTTTCGTCTGGTCCCTGCCTGCCTGTTAGTCATCACGGCACTGACGTGCATGGCGCCGGTTCGCGCCGCGCCGGCGGACGAGGCCATTGCCGTTATCGAGCGGCTGCACGGGCGCCTCGTCGAGGTGGCTGCGACCGAGCCCGCACCGAGCCTCGAGCGGCGCTTCGAGGCGCTCGCCGCAGATATTCGCGAGACGCATGACCTGACGACGATGGGCCGGCTCACGGTGAGGCGTTACTGGCGCGGCTGGAGCGAGGATCAGCGCACCGCATTCAGCGACGCCTTCGAGCGGTTGAGCATCACGACATACGCCAGTCGGTTTGCGAACATCGGCCCGGATGCCTTCGCCGTTATCGATGCGGCCGAAGCCGGCGATGACGTCTACGAGGTCAATGCGGTCATCCGTCGCAGCGATGCCGCCGACGTGCCGATGCGGTACCAGCTGCAGCTCGATGGCGAGAACTGGCGGATCATCAACGTGTTTGCAGACGGCGTCAGCGAGCTCAGCCTGATGCGGTCCGAGTACTTCGATATTCTCGAATCAGGTGGTCTCGAAGAATTGCTCAGCGAGCTCGAGTCGCAAATCGCCGCGTTATAAAAATGGGGTCAGACCCCTTTTCTTACGAGACGTAGCGGTAGTACTCGATCCCTTCGTCGCTGAGCTTGGGATTGGTGTTATTGCCGATCGATTCGATGACGAAGCCGTCGTCCGGGTCCTGGAGACCTTCGGCCGTGCCCGAGTCATGCAGTGACTCGTATTGGGCCCGCGTCAGATTCTGCGGGTCCTCGAGCGCCGCTTCGAAGCCGATCCTGAGCGCGGCGTCTTCCCAGCCGTCGACGACGCGCATCGGAATCGCCTCGGCCGCGTCGCCGCTGCCGTAGCCGACTGCGAGCACCTTGCCGCCGGCGAGGTCGACACCTTTGCGCGCGGCCTCTTCCATGCCGGCCGCCATCCAGGCGGGCAGGGCGGCACAGTAGACGTTGCCGATCTCTTTCATGATGTCCGAGCCGAGCGACATCTTCGATGCGACCAGCGAGGTGAATTCGGGACTCTTGCGAAACTCGCGCAGCAGCGCGACGGAGAGCGGATAGACGTCTTCGTCGATCGTCCCGTTGCGAACGAGATCGAGGACGTCCGGCGTCGAGCTCATCTCCCTGAGCAACTCGTCGACATCCATGCCGACCTGCTCGCAATGCTCCTTGAGAATCTTGCGGCCTTCTTCCTCGCGACCGAGCGCGAACAGATAACTCATCGCGAACGAAGTTTCCGGCATGCGGTGGTAAGGCCGGTGCATGAAGGTCGCCGCGAGCTCGCGATAGTAGTCGGCCGGCTCCTTGTTCATGCGCTCGAGCATGTCGTCGAGCGCGTGCAGCGTCTCGTCGAGATAACACGTCGTCGAGTACTTGCCGTTGAAGACCGGCAGGTCCTGGAAGTGACAGTTCAGCGCGCCGCGAATGATGTTCCTGAGCACGGGCTTTCTGAAGTCCACGGCGCGGTAAGCCGAGGCGCTGCCGATCGACTGGAGGTCGACCTCGAGCATCTGCGGGTCTTGCTCGAGCAGCATCGCGACGCCGCCCGCGCCCTGGGTCGGTTCGCCCGAGCTGCCGCGGGCATATTCTGCAATATCGGCGCTGACGACGATGGCGCAGCGGTCGTCCTGCTCGAGGGCGAGATAGCGCAGACCGTTCTTGAGCGCATAGACGCCGCCGAGGCAGGCGTGCTTGACCTCCGGCACCTCGCAGTTGCGCGACAGCGGCGGCATACCCTTGGCGTGCAGCGCATCGTCGACCATGCCCTTGATGATGACGGCGCCGGCCGAGTTATCCGTGCTCGACTCGGTGCCGAAGCCAAGGAATCCGACCCGCCTGGGGTCGATCTCGTAGCGCTCGATGAGTCGCAAAACGGCGGTCGCGGCGATGGTGTAGACGCTCTGTGCGGGCCCGCGCATGCGGAAGCTGCGGCCGACGACGGCCTGGGTCTTGTCCCATGGCGAGTCAGTCCACTCGCACCACGACTTCAGGTCGACGCGATACGGCGGCACGTAGACGGCAAATCCGCTGATGCCGACGGATTTATTCATTCAATGAGACCCCACACTGGTGAATGGTGCGCTCGATCTGGGCGCCGCCTTATGCGTATGTAGCATTAAACGGCGCGATTATAGGGCACTTTGCACGGATCGCCCAAAATATGTCGGTTGGACGCAACAGGTTGAGGCGGACCGCCGCCGGGCTAAACACGTCTGGTACAACGGTTATACTAGCCGGCCGAGCCGCAATGACCGCCGGAATGGACACCAAACCGCTACAAGAACCGAAAGGCACCGCCGATACAGCCACCATCGAAGCGATCATCGCTGAGCATGCCGAGCGTCCCGGCGCGCTGCTGCCGATCCTGCACGCGATACAGGATCAGTTGTCGTATGTACCCGACGAGGCCGTGCCGATTATTGCCCGCGCGCTCAATCTGTCGCGGGCCGAGGTGCATGGCGTCATCAGTTTCTATCATCTGTTCCGGCGCTCGGCGCCCGGCAGGCAGACGCTCTATATCTGCCGGGCCGAGGCCTGCCAGGCGATGGGCGGGCGCGAGCTCGAGGCGCACGTCAAGGAGAAGCTCGAGATCGGTTACCACGAGACGACGGCAGACGGCCGCTTCAGCCTCGAGCCGATCTATTGCCTCGGCAACTGTGCCTGCACGCCGGCCGTCATGATCGACGAGACGGTGCACGGCCGGGTCACGACCGATCGCATCGACGAGTTGCTGGATTGAGGGGGCGGAGACGATGAGCGCACAGGAATCCATCCGCATCTTCGTGCCGTCCGATACGACGGCGAGGTCTCTCGGCGCCGACGCTGTCGCCGACGCGATTCGTGCCGAAGCCGACCAGCGCGGGCAGGCAGTCGATATCGTGCGCAACGGCTCGCGGGGTCTTTACTGGCTCGAGCCGATGGTCGAAGTCACCATTGACGGCGAGCGCCGGGCGTACGGTCCGGTCGAGCCCGGCGATGTGCCGGGGCTGTTCGATGCCGGTTTTCAGACCGGGGGCGACCATGCCAAGTCGCTCGGCGCGACCGAGGCCATTCCCTATCTCGCCCAGCAGTCTCGTCTGACGATGGCGCGCGTGGGTATCGTCGATCCGGCATCGATCGACGATTATCGGGCCCACGGCGGCTATCGCGGCCTTGCGAATGCGCTCGGGATGTCGGGCAAGGAAATCGTCGAGGCCGTGACGGAATCCGGGCTTCGCGGTCGCGGCGGTGCGGCATTCCCGACCGGCATCAAGTGGAACACGGTGCTTGGCACCGAGGCCGAGCAGAAATACATCGTCTGTAACGCCGACGAAGGCGACTCGGGCACGTTCGCCGACCGCATGGTCATGGAGTCCGATCCGTTCGTGCTCATCGAGGGCATGACGATCGCGGGAATCGCCGTCGGCGCCACGC
This sequence comes from Gammaproteobacteria bacterium, assembly GCA_036526155.1. Classification (GTDB taxonomy): domain Bacteria; phylum Pseudomonadota; class Gammaproteobacteria; order Steroidobacterales; family Rariloculaceae; genus DATCZB01. The sequence continues at coordinate 7,082 of DATCZB010000287.1, read as the reverse complement.
AGGGTTACGTCTACATCCGCGCGGAGTATCCGCAGGCAATCCGGACCATGGAGACGGCGATTGCGAACGCCGAGGCTGCGGGGTTGCTCGGCGAAACCGTCATGGGCAGTGACCGGGCCTTCCACCTCGAGGTGCGTGAAGCCGCCGGTGCCTATATCTGCGGCGAGGAGACGTCGCTGCTCGAAAGCCTCGAGGGCAAGCGCGGCATGATACGTTTCCGGCCCCCGTTGCCTGCGATCAAGGGGCTGTTCGCACGCCCGACGGTCGTCAACAACGTCATTTCGCTCGCGAGCGTTCCGATCATTCTCGACAAGGGCGCAGAGTATTACCGCGACTACGGCGTCGGGCGCTCGCGCGGCACACTGACGGTTCAGCTTGCCGGCAACATCAAGCAGGGCGGGCTGGTCGAGATTGCTTTCGGCAAGTCGCTCAGGGAATTGCTCTACGACTTCGGCGGCGGCAGCGCGACGGGTCGGCCGATCCGGGCGGTTCAGGCCGGCGGGCCGCTGGGCGCCTACGTGCATCCGTCGCAGTTCGACACGCCGCTCGATTACGAGCAGTTCGCCGAGGCGGGCGCGATGATCGGCCATGGCGGGCTCGTCGTATTCGACGATACGGTTGATATGGGCGAGCAGGCCCGGTTCGCGATGGAGTTCTGTGCGATCGAGTCCTGCGGCAAATGCACGCCCTGCCGCGTCGGCGCCGTCCGCGGCGTCGAGGTCATCGACCGGATTCGCTCCGGTATCGAGGCCGAGAAGAATCTCGAGCTGCTGCGCGATCTCTGCGGCACGATGGTCGACGGCTCGCTCTGCGCGCTCGGCGGCATGGCGCCGTTCCCGGTCATCAGCGTGATGGATCATTACCCGGAGGATCTCGAGCCGGCGAGCTGAAGCCTGGCTCTCTCTGAATATGGCCACCAGGGTCCAGCGCGCCTACAACATTGCCGAGCTACGAAAGTTGGCGCAGAAAAGACTGCCGGCACCGATGTTCCATTACATCGACGGCGGTGCCGATGACGAATGGACGCTGACGCGCAACACCAGTGCGTTCGACGCCTGGGAATTTCAGCCGCGCTGCCTCGTCGACGTCGCCGAGATCGACATGTCGACGACGGTGTTCGGCGAGCGAATCGAATGGCCGTTCTTCTGCTCGCCGACCGCGCTGTCGCGACTGTTCCATTACCAGGGGGAACGCGCGGTCGTTGCCGCTGCCGAGGCCTCGGGCACTTTGTACTCGCTGTCGAGCTTCTCCTCGATGAGTATCGAGGAGGTTGCCGGGCTTAGTGATATACCGAAAGCGTTCCAGGTCTATGTGCTCAAGGATCGCGGCCTGACGCGCGAGTTTCTGCAGCGGGCAAAGGATTCCGGCTTCAAGGCCCTGCAGTTGACAGTCGACGTCGCCGTATCGGGCAATCGCGAGCGCGACATCGTGACCGGCATGACGGTGCCGCCGAAGCTGTCGCTCATGAGCCTGATCGACATCGCGATGCACCCGGCGTGGGTTTACCGCCACCTGACCTCGCCGAAAATCGACATGGCCAACGTCGCGCACAACCCGCCGCCGGGCAGCGACAAGCTCGGCGGGATCATCCAGTACCTCAACAATCAGCTCGATCGCAGCGTGACCTGGGACGACGCCGAATGGATGATCAACGAGTGGGGCGGCCCGTTCGCGATCAAGGGCGTCATGAACGGCGAGGACGCGAAACGCGCGCTCGGCGTAGGCGCGACGGCCGTGATGCTGTCGAACCATGGCGGACGGCAGCTCGATTTTTCGCCGGCGCCGCTCGACGTGCTCAGGGACGTTGTCGACAAGGTCGGCGGCCAGCTCGAAATCATCGTCGACGGCGGCATCCGCCGCGGCGTGCATATCCTGAAGGCAATGGCCCTCGGTGCGACGGCTTGCTCGGCCGGGCGTCCCTATCTCTATGGCCTCGGTGCCGGGGGTGAAGCGGGTGCCAGGCGCGCGCTCCAGATTCTGCGCAGCGAGCTCGAACGGGACATGGCGCTGATCGGTGCGGCCAGGCTTGCCGACCTCGATGAGAGCATGGTGCGCCGGGTAGGTGAAGGTTGGCCGGCCTAGCCGATCTGTCCAAGCGGCCGAGTCTGAAACGCGTCGAAATCGATCGGGTCGAGAACGGCGTCGAGCAGGCCACAGACGTCGTCGCGACCGAAGAGCCGCTCGAGATTCGGCTCGAGTTCGATGACGCTGATGGCCGGCGCATGGAGCGCAGCATTTCGATCACGATGCGGACGCCAGGCAACGACGAGGAGCTCGCGCTCGGGTTCCTGTTCTCGGAAGGCATCATTCGCAACGCCAGGGACGGTCTGATTGCGCGACCCTGCGGACCACCGGCACCGAACGGGCTGATCAACGTCGTGCGCGTCGAGCTCGCGCCGGGTGTCGACGTCGAACTCGACCGCTTGTCGCGCAATTTCTACACCTCGTCGAGCTGCGGCGTCTGCGGCAAGGCGTCGCTAGACGCCGTCGCCGTGCAGGGACACTACGAGATCGCGTCGAACGAATTCTCGAGCGATCATCGCCTGCTCGGCGCCTTGCCCGAAGCGCTGCGATCGGACCAGGTCGTGTTCGAGGAGACGGGCGGGCTGCACGCCTCGGGCCTCTTCGATGCGGACGGGAAAGTCATCACCGTGCGCGAGGACGTCGGCCGGCATAACGCGCTCGACAAGCTGATCGGCAGCCGCCTGCAGGCCGACGCGCTGCCGCTCGATCGCTACGGCATCGCGCTCAGCGGCCGCGCGAGCTTCGAGCTCATGCAAAAGGCGATGATGGCCGGCTGCCCGCTGGTCGCAGCGGTAGGCGCGCCGTCGTCGCTGGCTGTCGAGCTGGCCGAGGAGTTTGGCATCACGCTGATCGGTTTTCTGAAGCGTGACCGGTTCAACGTGTATTCCCGCCCCGATCGGCTCGTCACCTAGGCGCGCGAATATTCAGTTAAACTGCGGGCGTAGACAGCGTCACGATTAGCGTTCAGGAAGCAGGAAATCCATTGATCCGCCTCCCTGGTTACTTCATAGTGCGCGAGAACCGTTTGGCCGCCCGGTCCAGGACGATGCTGAAATCACCCCTCTGTCTCTCGCTCGTGTTGTTAAGCCTGTCGTTTGCAGGCTTTGACGCGCCACGTGCCCAGGCGCAGAGCGAGGACGACCTCAAGGGCATATACGGCGAACCGGTCGAGCTTCGTCGCAAGGAGCCCAATGATCTCATCGACACCGCAGGGCAGTTTCTCGGATTGTTCGAGCGCCGCTCGCTACTGCATGAAGATCCTGCTGTGCTCGAGCTGGTGCGGCGAATCGGCCATGAGCTCGCGCCTCCGCCAACGGATTACTACATCAATTACGAGTTCTACGTGCTGCGCGACCCCTCGCCGAACGCTTTCGCATTCCCGAACGGGCAAATCTACATACATACCGGGATGCTCGCGCGTCTGGCAGACGAGAGTCAGCTCGCGGCAATTCTGGCTCATGAAATCAACCATGTTGCCGGGCATCACACGATTCTGAGTCACCGGATCACGGCCAAACGGTTTCTGATCAATATTCTCGGTGGTGGGCTCGCTTCGGTAATGGGGCAGCTCCGATATAGCCGGCATCTCGAGCAGGAAGCCGATGATCGCGCATCCCTGCTGATAGCCGATACGGATTACGATCCGCACGCGATTCCCGAGGCGCTGCAGATTCTCGTCGAAGACTTCGAGGGGCTGGATCCGCGCATCGCGACGATCTGGTTGACTCACCCGGACCCGGAAGGACGTGTCGAAACGAGCCGGCAGATCGTTGCCGATATGCCGGCCAGGCCTCGTGATCCGGCGGCATATGAGGACGTTATCTACCCATTGCGGGAGTTAACGGTTCGCGACTACATCCAGGACGACTATCCGTATACCGCGATGGCCGTCGCCAGGCGATTCATGGAGCTTTATCCGGACGACCTCGACTTCGTCATGGCGCTCGGCGATGCGCAGCGTGTATTGGGGCCAAGGCCCGAGGCGCTGCCCGAGGACTACAGCAGGAGCGACGCACGACGCGCGCTGCGACAGAGAGTCTTCAGAACCAGGGAGCAACGTGCAGAAGAGTTGCTCGCAACGCCGGAAGGCGTTGCCAACATGGCTGCCAATCTGGCGGCTGCCCGAGCTACCTACGAGTTCATTCTCGAGATGGATCCGGGCTATACCGAGGCTTACCGCGGAATGGGTGAAGTGTATGAAGCCGAGGGCAACGACCGGGAGGCAGGCCGCGCGTATCTCACGTATTTGCAGGAGACACCCGGCGCCGAAGATCGCCCCGTTATCATGGCCCGGCTGACGGAAATTCGCGACCGATTAACGCAACAGGAGACCGACGATGATTAACAAGGCTCTACGCCAACTCAGTATCGCTGGATTGGCCACCGTGACACTGCTTGCTGCCGCGGGCGCCATGGCCAAGGTCATCGCAACCGATGAATTCGAGGACGGCTCTACGAGGCCGATAACCCTCGTCGTGCTGCCGTCTCGGGTCGAGCTCACCAAGCAGAGAATGATCCGGCAGGAAGCCCAGGTCGAGGAGAGCGGTGAGCTCGAGACTCACCTGACGGCGGCGGTCGCCAATGAATTTCGGGCCAAAGGGTACGAGGTGACCGTTGTTGATGCCGCTGCGATTGCCGCAGACCCGGGCATTCGGGAACTGGTTGTAGACGCGAACCGGCGGTTCGATGAGTTCATGACGAACATTGGCGCCAGGCTCAGCAAAGGTAAGCGGATACGAAATCGTGAGTACAGCGTCGGTGACGAAGCCCGCCTGCTCGCCGCGAGGCTCGACGTCGATGCGCTCGCGTTCGCCAGGATGCAGATCATCGTGCCCGCAGCCGGTGTCAGGGCTATGAACTTCGGTATGGGGGGCGAAACGGCGATGCTGGCGGTGACGGTCGTCGACGGGGCTTCGAGTGACATCGAAGCCTATATCACGCTGCCTGCGCTCCGGCGCGGCAAGATGTTCGGCGGTCACGATGACATCGTGAACAACCCCGAAGAGCAGATGGCAAACTATGCCAATGGCACGCTCGATGACATTCCCCGGGCCGATCCTTCGCTGCGCGTAGAGACTTCGGAAGAAGACGTTCTGTCGGACCTGGAGTCGTTGCTCGAGTAAAAATAGCCGCCTTCGATCAATGCTGGTGGATGACCAGGGGAACGCCGGTCAGCCCCAGATGAAAGTCTGACGACCAGCATTGATTGATCGCTTTCTCCTCCATGAGGTGGAGGCCCGCGGCATCTGTCATTGTCAGGTTCTGGTCGGAGAATTTCCGCAGAAGCTCGGTTGCGGCGCGCTGGTCTTTGGCCGACGTTCCCAGAACCCGCATCGGTCGCATGTCCTCGATCATGGCAAGAAACTGCAACGCGCGATAGCGGTCGAAGCGCTTCAGAAACCAGCCATGGCCTTCGGCGACGACGAGAGTGGTCGTCAGGAGATCAGGAGGGTCTGAGAAGAGCCGACGAAACAGCGCGTGATAGGAATCGGACCGGTCGACCAGCGCGATCAGCGCAGACGTGTCGACGTAAGCCCTAGTCCTTCTGGCCATAGACGATATCGTCTATCCGGCGGCTGGATTCGGCATCACCGGATTCCACCATCCCGGCGTACCGCATCCACGGTTTCGACTCGTCCGGTGGCAGCATCGTTCGGATAGACCGGCGCAAGAGCTCGGCCAGCGATATGCCGAGGCGCTCGGCCTCCCGCTTCGCGGCGGCAAATTCCTCTTCTGACAGGCTGATCTGTGTCCGAATCATGATGATAACAATATAGCAGAAATTGTTATCAAATCGAATGATGCGGTTGCGTTGATTCATGCGGGGCAAAGACTGTCGGCGTCACTTTGTTGGAATCGTCTGTGCCGCACAAGGTAGAAAATTACGCGTAAAGAAAAGATTTGCGAGATCGGGGCGGCGGGTTTTCCTGCCTATGAAACCCCGCTGGAGTCGCCTGTTGCCCTTTGAGACAATCGGGCTCAAATGTTGACCGAGCTCGATTACCGGCCAGATTCCGCGCAGGTTTTTCAGCATCTGCTGGATTTGCCCTACTGCGTCTTTCTCGATAGCGGTAACGGCACGCCGTTCGCCGGGCGCTACGACATTCTGGCGGCCGCTCCGTATCTGACGCTGACGACGCGCGGCGAAGAGACCGAGATCCGGTCGCGCGAGCGCATCGAGGTCTCGCGCGACGATTCGCTCGAGCTGGTCCAGGCGCACCTGGGCCCGATCGATCAGCTCTACGAGGATCTGCCATTCACGGGCGGGGCGATCGGGTATCTCTCTTACGATCTCGGGCGCCGCTTCGAGAACTTCGACGTCGCCGCCTTGCGCGATATCGATCTCCCCGAGATGGTCATCGGGCTCTACGACTGGGCCGTGATCGTCGATCATCAGCGGCAACGCTCGGTTCTCGTGAGCCACGGGCGTGATCCGCAGACAGCTGAGATCTGGGACGAGCTTGTCGCGCTCGTGAGCGACAGCTCGCCGAAGCCGCGGCCGGTGTTCGAGGTCGTGTCAGAGATTTCGTCGAATTTCACTTACGCCGAATACTCGGAGGCATTTTCGCGGGTTCAGGACCACATTCGCCGCGGGGACTGCTACCAGATCAATCTGACCCAGCGCTTCGAGGCCAGGGTCGCCGGCGACTCCTGGAACGCCTACCGGAAGCTGCGCCAGACCAACCCGGCACCTTTTTCGGCCTACGTCAGCACGTCGCATGGTGAGATCCTGAGTTCCTCGCCGGAACGTTTCCTCTACGTCGACGGCGATCGCGTCGAGACCAAGCCGATCAAGGGCACGCGGCCGCGCGTCGACGATGCCGAGGCCGACGCCGGCCAGCAGCGCGAGCTTGCCGCGAGCGCCAAGGATCGTGCCGAGAATGTCATGATCGTCGATCTGTTGCGCAACGATCTGGGTAAATCCTGCGTGCCCGGCAGCATCCGACCGGAAAGGTTGTTTGAGATCGAGAGCTTCGCCCATGTGCATCATCTCGTCAGCACGGTCACGGCCCGGTTGTCCCCGGATCGGCATCCGCTCGATCTCGTGCGGGGCTGCT
>DATCZB010000286.1:0-7772 GCA_036526155.1 Gammaproteobacteria bacterium | reverse complement strand
ACCGGACTATACGCGGCTCGTTCGCTGCCTGCTGCGAGGCGGCGAGCTCGACGGGGTGCGCCTTCTGAGCGAGGCCGCCACGAGCGAGATCACGCGCAACCAGATTGGCGATCATCCGGCCCGGATGCAGCGGACGGCCGTCGCCGCCCGCAGCAACGACTTCATTTTCATGGATGGCAGTCAAAGGTTCGGATTTGGTGTAATGATCGAAACGCAACAGCACCGGGGCAAGCGCGAGATCGGTGCCTATGGCTGGGGCGGTATCGTCAACACCTATTTCTGGGTCGATCCCGCTCGCGACCTGGCCAGCGTGCTGATGCTGCAGCTGGCACCATTCGCCAGCCGGCCGGCGGTCGGCGTGCTCGATGCGTTCGAGGTCGCGGTTTACAAGGATTTTTGGGAGGAGAAAAGCGAATGATTCGTTTCTGCAGAGTGCTGGGTTTGGCCCTGGTGCTTTTGAGCTCGCGTGCCATGGCCCAGTTCGGCACCGAGCCCGCGGTGCTCGATCTGGTGCGAGTAACCGACGACATTTACGTGATTCACAATGACTTCGTGCCGGGCAATATCACTGTCCTCGTCACGGACGACGGCGTGCTGCTCGTCGATACGAAATACGCGCTCGACTATGACAACGTCGCCGCGATGCTGGCCGAAATTACCGACCAACCCATCCGGTATGTCGTCAACACTCACTATCACGACGACCACAGCGGCGCGAACGCCATTCTTCAGACCGGTGGCGCTCGGGTCATGGCCTCCGGGAATGCACGCCGCAAGATGCTCGATACAGGACGGTCGGAAGGATTGCCGAATGTGACGATCGAGGATTTCGTCAGCGTTCACATCGGCGACACGCGCGTCGACCTGTACTACTTCGGCCGCGCCCATACCGACGGCGACGTCGTTGCGCACTTTCCCGATCACGGCGTCCTGGCAGCCGGTGACATCTATGCAAACGATCCTGGCACGCCCGAGCTCGTCGACTATTCCGGAGGCGGCAGCGCTCGGGAATGGCCGCTGACGCTGTCGCGGGCACTCGAGCTCGACTTCGAGCAGGTTGTTCCGGGGCATGGCACGGTCGTGCCCAAAGCCGATATGGCCGGGTTTCGTGACGAGACTGCGCGTCTCGCGGAAATGGTTCAGTCGATGAATCGTGCCGGTCGGTCGCGCGAGGACATCGACGCGATGCTGCGCAGCGAGTTCAACTTCGCTGACTTTCACATTTCGTCGTCGCTCGATGGGCTCCTGATCGAGCTGCAGTAAGCCGAACAGGGCGGCGGTCGGCCGGGCCGGCCCCCAGCAGGTCAGGCGCGCTCAGGGACGGCGACCGGGACTCGCCATCTCGGTCGTCTCAGTCGTCCTCGCGTTCCCGGCGGCGCTCACGCTGTCGCTGCGCCCGCTCGAGCGCGCGGTCAACCCGGTCCTGGGTCTTTTCCTCGTCTTCCGTGCGCTCGGGAATCTGGCAATCGAGCGTTGCCCATTGCAGCTCGTTGGCCCGGTAGTACGCGTTCAGGACTTCAGTCGAATCCTGGATGAAGTAGAGCGAGTTGTTCAGGCTCTGCTCGAACTGGCGCAGGTTGGAAAAGTCGCGCATCCGGCTGGCCAGCCGAAATGCGCCCGTCAAGGTGCACAAGAAACGCTCCTCGCGGCCTTCAATGTCGAATTCGGCGCGGACTCGCTCGTCGACGCCGGGCGATCGGCCCCAGTTCCAGGTGAAGTCGCTGCGGGGCAACTGGACGATTCGCGGCACCGTCAGCTGGCCGAGCGCGACGGTGGAGACCAAAGCTCCGAGTAGCAGGCAGAGGCGGCCGAATCTTTGCATTGCAGCGCTCCCGTGATCGAGCCCAAAGGATAGCCATTCAGCCCTTTGCGTTCCATCGCTCGTGTATCCTGCGCCTCGGATGCAAACGGCCACGACGCAAAAACAGCATGGCTATCTGACGCCGCGGTATTGGCCGACGTGGGTTCTGCTGGCCTGCATGCGGCTTGCGGCATGGGCGCCGCTCGGAGTGATCGTGCTCGTCGGCAGTGTCGCCGGCGAATTGCTTTACTTGCTGGCCCGTGAGCGCCGCCGCGTCGCCAGGATCAATCTTGCTATCGCCTATCCCGATCTCGACACCCGCGCATTACGTCGACTGAATCGCGCGTGCTTTCGCAACGTTGCCACCGGCATTCTCGAGATCGGTCTGGCCTGGTGGGCGCCGGATCGAGTGCGGCGTCTGACCGAGATTCACGGGCTCGAGCATCTCGAGCAGGCGCGGCGCGAAGGTCGCGGCGCAATGCTTCTGACGGCGCACTTCACGTGCATCGAGGTGGGGCTGCCCGTGCTCTGTGCGCATGCGGCCCTGCAGGCCATGTACAAGCGGCCCCATAACAAGCTCATGGACGAGTTCATGGAGCGCAACAGAGGCCGGTTCACCGAGATCATCGTCGGGCATCACTCGCCGATCGGCCTGATCAAGGGGCTGAAACGCGGTCATGCGATGTGGTACGCGCCAGACCAGGATTTCGGCGGCAAGGATACGGTTTTCGTGCCGCTGTTTGGCCTCGAGGCGACGGCGCTGACGGCGCCTGCGCGGATCGCGGGGATGGCAGACGTTCCGGTATTGCCGAGCTGCATCGAGCGCAAGCCCCGGGGTGCCGGCTATCTGTTGACCATAGGCCAGCCGCTGGCAGATTTTCCGTCCGGTGACGAGGTTGCCGATGCCCTGACGATCAATCGGGCGACCGAAGCGCTGATCCGCCGCAACCCGGAGCAGTATCTGTGGATTCATAAACGCTATAAGAGGCGCCCCGACGGCAGCTTCGGAATTTATCCGCCCTGGCAGTAATCCGGTATGAGATATTCTTGTCGCACCAGGCTCGGATGACGAAACCCGACAGGAAGCGAAATGCACTTCAGACGCCATGCTGCGGCAGCCATCGTTTTCGCAGCGCTTTCACTATCCGCGACGCTGACCGCGGCGCAATCCCGGTCGCCGGCCTTTGCCGATGACGACCTGGTCGAGCCGCCGATCAGCGGCTGGCCGACCAACGGTGGCGACTGGTACAACCGCCGCTACTCGCCGCTCGAGGCAATCAATCGCGACAATGTCAGGGGGCTGAAAGGCGTCTGGCGTGCGCGCCTCGACGGGTCGGGCGTCGGCACCCAGTATTCCGGTGAAGCGCAGCCCGTCGTCCACGACGGCGTGGTTTACATCATCACCGGGGCGAACGATGTCTTCGCCATCAGCGTCGAGACGGGCGAGCGACTCTGGAAGTACGAAGCCCGGCTCCCGCCCGGCGGCGAGACCGTCTGCTGCGGCTGGACCAGCCGCGGCGTTGCGCTCGGTGACGGCAGGGTTTACGTGGGTCGGCTCGACGGCAAGCTCGACGCGCTCGACCAGCAGACCGGTGAGGTCGTCTGGTCGGTGCAGGCCGAACGCCCGGAAGAAGGCTTCACGATCACGAGCGCGCCGCTTTACTTCGACGGGCTCGTCATTACCGGGTTTGCGGGAGCCGAATACGGCATCCGGGGTCGGGTCAAGGCGTTCGACGCGGCGGACGGCTCGCTCGCGTGGACCTTCTACACGATTCCCGGACCCGGAGAGTTCGGTCACGACACCTGGCCCGACAACGAGGTCTGGCGCGACGGCGGCGCATCGGTCTGGCAGACGCCGGCCGTGGACCCGGAGCTGGGGCTTATTTACTTTTCGACCGGAAATCCGGGGCCGGATTACAACGGTTCCATCCGGGCCGGCGATAACCTGTTCAGCGCTTCGATCGTCGCGGTCGAGGTCAGAACCGGAGCGTACCGCTGGCACTTTCAGCAAGTGCACCACGATCTCTGGGACTACGACGCGCCGAGCCCGGTGGTGCTGTTCGATATCGAGATCGATGGTGTCGAGCGCCGGGCCATCGCCGGCACGAGCAAGACCGGTTGGGTTTACATTCTCGACCGGGTGACGGGCGAACCGCTGATTGGCATCGAAGAGCGCGCCGTGCCGCAGGAGCCGCGACAGGCGACGGCTGCGACTCAGCCGTTCCCGATCGGCGACGCCGTCGTTCCCCAGTCGATCGAGATTGCCCCGGAAGGCTATCGCCTCGTCAATCAGGGGCGCATCTTCACGCCGTTCTGGACCGACGAGACGGTAATCGTCAAGCCGTCGATCAGCGGCGGCGTAAACTGGCCACCGAGCTCGTTCGATCCTGAGTCCGGTTACCTCTATGTTTGCGCCGAGGACAGTGTCGGCACATTCCTGGCGCAGCCCGTCAGCGATGAGCGTCCGCCGGCAGGGGCCCTGTACGCCGCCGGAATTTTTGCCCGCGCGGATATGCCGCGGCTCGGCGTCTTTGCCGCGATGGACATGCGGACGAACCGCATCGTCTGGCGGCAGCATTGGCCCGACCGGTGTTACAGCGGGTCGGTGACGACGGCGGGCGGGCTGGTTTTCGTTGGTCGCAGCGACGGCCGGCTGACCGCGCTCGACTCGGGCGACGGCACGATGCTCTGGGAATTCCAGACTGGCGCCGGCATGAATGCGCCGGCCAGCGTCTTCGAGCACGACGGCAGGCAATACGTGGTCGCCTATTCGGCGGGCAATCTGTTTGCCGGCTCTGCCAAGGGTGACAGCGTCTGGCTGTTCGCGCTCGACGGGACGCTCGATCCCGTGCCGGCGCCGGATGAGCTCATGACGCTGAGCGAAGCCGCTACCGGAGCGGCGGATCTCGCCAACGGCCGCGTGGTCTACGATTCGGCTTGCACGTTCTGCCACGGTGCGACCGGCGAGGCGGGGCATGGCGGAGGGCCGGCGCTGACGGGTAGCAGCGAGCTTGGCCGGGTCATTCAGGTCGTCAGCGAAGGCAGGGGCGAGATGCCCGCGCTCGGTGCCAGCCTGTCGCCGGAGCAGATTCGCGATGTCGCCGGTTACGTGCTCGAGCTCGCTGCAACGGAACAGTAGGCGGCTGCCCGCCAATCGGCGCGCGGCATCCCCGGCCGCGTGGCCGAGGATGCCGTCGTGTGTGGTGGAGGCGGCCGGAATCGAACCGGCGTCCGCAAGCCCTCTGCCTCAGGCTCTACATGTTTAGTCGAATCTATTCATTTAACGCGCTGCTTCCCGACCGACAGGGAACACAGCGAGCGATTCCGTGAGTGTTTAACAGCGCCGTCCCGGACCTACGGTTCTGCGATCTTGTGAGAGATGACGCCTGAGTGCCCCGAAGGGCGCTGGACGCACAAGCACGGCTCCAGTCAGACGGCACCCTACCGGGTATTAAGCGGCGAGTGCGTAGTTGTCGTCGTTGGCAACTAATGGTTTGCAGATGGTTTTACGAGGTAACCTGCACCTCGACATGCACCTGGAGGTTTCGCGACCCACGTCGAAGCCAAGTCGCCCCCATGCCCCTGAAGTTTAGGGCATACCACCGTCTTTTCAACCGACGGATGCCGGATTTCTAGCCGGACAGGCTGGATTTCATGACCCGGGCCTTGTCGCGCTGCCAGTCGAGTTCCTTTTCCTTGGTTCGCTTGTCGTGCTGCTTCTTGCCTTTTGCCAGGCCGATCGCGACCTTGGCCCGGCCCTTCTTCCAGTAGAGCTCGAGGGCCACGAGCGTATACCCGCGCCGCTCGACCAGACCCTGGAGCCGGTCGAGCTCGCGCCGGTTCATGAGCAGCTTGCGCGTCCGCTGGGGTTCCGGATGAATGTGGGTCGACGCCGTCGGCAACGGGGTGATGTGGGCCCCGAGCAACCAGGCCTCGCCGTCGCGCAGCAGGACGTAAGTCTCGGTAATCTGCCCCTTGCCGGCCCTGAGGCTCTTGACCTCCCAGCCTTCGAGCGCAAGCCCCGCTTCGATCGTCTCTTCGATAAAATAGTCGAAGCGCGCACGCTTATTCTGCGCGATGGAGTTGGCGTTACCTTTGTTGGCTTTTCTGGCCATGATTTGGCAATGATCCTAGAATGAAAAACAAAAAACACGCTACTGGGGACGCATTTGACTGAACAACGGACCTCGCTGCACGGGCATTGGTCCTCGCGCCTGGCCTTTATACTCGCCGTCGCGGGCTCCGCCGTCGGGCTTGGCAACATCTGGCGATTCCCCTACATGGCCGGTGAGAACGGCGGGGGTGCGTTCGTACTGATTTACCTCGTTTGCGTCGTCGTCGTCGGTTTGCCCATCATGATGTCGGAAATTCTGCTCGGTCGGCGCGGGCGGCGTAACCCGGTCGCCACGATGCGCCTGCTGGGCGAGGAGGAGACGGGCACGATCAAATGGCGCTGGGTCGGCATTCTCGGTGTTGCGACCGGCTTTCTCATTCTCTCTTTCTACAGTGTGATAGCAGGCTGGGCCGTCGCCTACATTTTCGAGGGCGGCTCGGGCGTCTTTAACGGCGCCGATCTTGGCACGGTCGGTGCCACATTCGAAGCGCTGACGACGAATCCCGTGAGGACTGGCTTGTGGCACACGTTCTTCATGGGGATCACGATTTTCGTCGTTGCCCTGGGCGTCGAGGAAGGGCTCGAGCGCGCGGTTCGGGTGCTGATGCCGGCGCTGATTCTGCTGCTGCTCGTCCTGCTCGTTTACGGCATCTTGCAGGGCAGCTTTGCCGCCGGCGTTGATTTTCTTCTGAAGCCAAAGTTCGAAGAATTGACGGCCGGCGCCTGGATTGCCGCGCTTGGCCAGGCGTTCTTCACGCTCAGTGTCGGCATGGGCGCCATCATGGCTTACGGCGCTTACCTGCCGAACGAGGAGTCGATCATCCGCACTTCGGTCGCCGTCGTCATTGCCGACACAGGTATCGCGATCCTGGCGGGTCTCGTGATATTCCCGATCGTGTTCCAGTTCGATGTGCCGGTCGATCAGGGGCCAGGACTCGTCTTCGTTTCGCTGCCGCTGGCTTTCGGCCAGATGACGGGCGGTGTCTACGTGGCCGTCTGCTTCTTCGTGCTGCTGACATTTGCCGCATGGACGTCGGCGATCAGCCTGATGGAGCCGGCCGTCGCATGGGTGGTGGAGAGCTTCGGCCTGTCGCGCCAGTCGGCGGCGGTGCGCGTCGGGCTCATAATTTGGGCGCTCGGATTCTTGACTGTGCTGTCGTTCAGTCATCTGGCGGATTTCAAGTTTGGCCGCGGCACGTTTTTCGACAACCTGGATTTCCTGGCCGTGAACATCATGCTGCCGCTTGGCGGCCTGCTGCTGACGGTGTTCGCCGGCTGGGTCATGTGCCAGAACTCGAGCGCGGACGAACTCGACCCCGGTGTGGGTCCGGTCTATCGACTCTGGCGTCTCCTGGCGCGCTTCGTAGCGCCGGTCGCGGTGCTGCTCGTCCTGATGAACGCCTTCGGCCTTTTCGACTGACCGGGCCGCGAATGATGCGCGAGGTTCATCGCAGCGCGATCCTTCCCTACGCAGTCGAATCAGTCTTCGAACTGATTGCGGACGTCGAGTCTTACTCGGAGTTCGTGCCGGGCTGCGTCGAGTCGATCATCGAGTCCGGCGAGCCGGCAGACGGCGAGGTCATTGCCTCGCTGGGCGTCATGCACAGCGGCCATAGCGGGCGGTTCACAACGCGCAATCGCATGGACCCGCCGCATCACATCCACATGTCGCTGATCGAGGGCCCATTCTCCGCGCTCGAGGGCGACTGGCGCGTCGAGTCGCTCGGAGATGAAGGCAGTCGTCTGGAATTGTCGATGCGCTTCGCCTTCTCGAATCGACTGAAGGACTTGCTGCTCGGGCCGATGTTCGAGCTGACCTGCAACCATCTCGTCGATGCGTTCGTGAGGCGCGCGGAC
>DATCZB010000285.1:0-3408 GCA_036526155.1 Gammaproteobacteria bacterium | reverse complement strand
GCTTCCTCGAGCGCGAGCTTGAGCGACTGGCTTTGCGATTCGTCGAGCGGCGCATGCTCGCTGTTAGTGACGAAGAATACATCCTCGGCCCGTTCGCCAATGGTTGCGACCTTCGCGTTCAGGAGCTCGACGCCGAGCCGTTCGAGTACCTGGCAAACCTCGTACAGGAGACCCGGGCGGTCGGCTGCAACGAGCTCGACGACGGTGCGCTGGTTGGCGGGCTCGGACATCATCGTGATCTGCACCGGGGTCGAGAACATCCTGACCTGGCGCGGCGTGCGCCGATTGATCCGTTTGGGTGGCGCCGGGCCGCCGGTCAGCGCCTCGACGATGCGGGGCTTGAGATCGTCGATGACGGCCTGGTCCGTGATCGGGTTGCCGTCACCGTCGAGCAGGCAATAGGTGTTGAGGTTTCTCTCGGCCGTGACCGGGATGATTCTCGCGTCGACGACGTTGAAGCCCATCGCGGCCAGGGTCGCCGTCGTGCGGATGTAGGAACGTTGGTCGCTCGAGTAGACCATGAGCACGGTCAGGCCCTCGGTGATCGAGTTGCTGACTTCGACCGAAAGCTCCGGCAGGTTCCGGTTCCGCGTCAGCATTTCGGTATGCCATGCGACCTCGCGCGCCCGGTGGCGGAAGAAATACTCGTCGCTGAACTCGTTCCAGAGTGCCTCCCAGCGCCTGCGCTTGACCTTCGACTGGCCGAGGATCTCGCTCGCGCGCTCCCGGGTCTCCGCGATCAGCTCCTCGCGATCGATCGGATCGGCTGCGCCGCGCCTGAGCGCCCGCTTGGTGCCCTGATACAACTCCCAAAACAGCTTGTCTTTCCAGGAGTTCCAGATACCCGGGTTGGTGGCCCTGACGTCAGCCACCGTCAGCACGTAGAGATAATCGAGATGCGTCAGGTCGCCGACGATGCGCGCGAACTCATTGATGACCTGCGGGTCGTTGATGTCCTGCTTCTGAGCCGTCATCGACAGCAACAGGTGATGACGCACGAGCCAGGCGACGAGCCTGGCGTCGTAGCGGCTCATGCCGTGCTCGAGACAAAACGCCATGGCGTCGGTGGCGCCGAGCTCGGAGTGATCGCCGCCGCGGCCCTTGGCGATATCGTGAAACAGCCCGGCCAGAATCGCGATATCGGGCTTCTCGAGCCCCTGCATGATCTTGCTCGCGTTCGGGAACTCCTCGTCGAATCGCGACAGCGCCAGCCGCCTCAGGTTCTCGACGACGAACAGCGTGTGCTGGTCGACGGTATAGGCATGAAACAGGTCGTACTGCATGCGCCCGACGACGCGGCCGAAAGCCGGCAGATACAGGCCGAGCACGCCATAGGTATTCATCCGCTTCAGCGTGCGCGAGACGCCCTGCGGCGCGCGGAGGATCTCGAGGAACAGCCGGTGGTGCCGCGGGTTCTGCCGGAACTCCTCGTCGATCAGCCACAGATGCTGCTTGATCAGCGCGATCGTGCGCGCGTTGACGCCCTTGAGGTCCATGTGCTGTTCGAGCAACAGAAAGAGCTCGAGCAGCGTCGACGGGTCGCGCAGGAACACGTCGTTATCCACCGCCTCGAGGTAACCGTTGCGCGCCTGGAAGTACGGGCCGAGCGACGTCGCCGGCGCATTCCTGTCGAGAACGATCGCTTCCTCGAAAAGCTGCAGCAGCATTTCATTGATACGCGACAGCTCCATCACCGTGCGGTAGTAGCGCTGCATGAACTGCTCGACGGCCAGCGTGAAGGTCGCGTCCTCGTAGCCGAGCATCTCGGCGAGCCTGATCTGATGATCGAACAGGAGTCGGTCTTCGCGCCGGCCCGTCAACAGATGCAGCGCATAACGGACCTTCCAGAGGAAGGCGCGGCCCGATAGCAGGATCCGGAGCTGCCCGTCGGTCAGAAAGCCATGTTCGACGAGGTCCTCGAGGTCCGAGGCGCCGAGGAAACGGCGCGCGATCCAGTTGATCGTCTGGATGTCGCGCAGCCCGCCGGGGCTGCCCTTGACGTTCGGCTCGAGATTGTAGGCCGTGTCGTGATAGCGACCGTGCCGCGCGATCTGCTCCGCGACCTTGGCGTGGAAGAACTCGGCCGCGCTCCAGCATTTGTCGACGCCGATTCGCTCGGGCAGCCTGGCGAACAGTGCGCCTGGCCCTTCGAGCAGGCGAGTTTCCATCAGGGTCGTAAGCACGGTGACGTCCTTGCCCGCCTGCTCGGCGCAGTCGGCGAGCGTGCGGACGCTGTGCCCGACCTCGAGCCCGATGTCCCAGAGAAAAGTCAGGAACCGGCTGACCTCCTCCTGGCGCTCGGGGTCGAGCTCGCTCTCGACGAGCACGAGCAGGTCGATGTCGGAATGCGGATGCAGCTCGCCGCGGCCGTAGCCGCCAACGGCGACGAGATCGGCCTCGTGCGCAAGCTGGCCGGCCTGGTGCTGCCAGACTGCCCTGATCAGCCGGTCGATGGTCGCGGCACGCTCATGCACCAGCGCCTCGACGGCGACGCCTTCCTCGAACCGCTGCCGCCTGATCTCGTGCGCCCCGGCCTGCAGCTCACGGAAGCCGGCAATCGACACGGCCGTGTCCCGGTCGAGCATTGATTCGAGCTGGCCTGGCTCGAAAACCGACGGCGACTCGGAGGTCATCTCAGGCGGCTCGCTCGGCCGCGCCGAGCGTCAGGACTTCGTAGCCCGACTCCGTGACGAGCACGGTGTGTTCCCACTGTGCCGACAGCGAATGATCCTTGGTCACGACCGTCCAGCCGTCGGCGAGCAGCTTCACGTTGCGCTTGCCGGCATTGATCATCGGCTCGACGGTAAACGTCATGCCCGGCCGGATCTCGAGCCCGGTGCCCGGCGTGCCGTAATGCAGCACCTGCGGGTCTTCGTGGAACATCCGCCCGATACCGTGGCCGCAATACTCCCGGACGATGGTGAATCGATGGGCTTCGGCAAGGGTTTGCACCGAATGCCCGATGTCGCCGAGCGTCGCGCCCGGACGGATCTCGCGAATGCCGGCCCACATGCTGTCGTGGCAGACGTCGATCAGGCGTTTTGCGAGCACGGTTGGCTCGCCGACGGAGAACATCCGGCTCGTGTCGCCGTGGAAGCCGTCCTTGATGACGGTGATATCAATATTGATGATGTCGCCCTGCCGGAGCTTCTTGTCGCTCGGAATTCCATGGCAGACGACGTGATTGACCGAGGTGCAGATGGATTTCGGGAAGCCGCGGTAATTGAGCGGCGCCGGGATCGCGGCCTGGGTGCCGACGATGAAGTCGTGGCAGATCCTGTTGAGCTCGTCGGTAGTGATCCCCGGCTCGACGTGATCTCCGATCATGTCGAGCACATCGGCCGCGAGCCGTCCGGCGACGCGCATCCTGTCCTGGTCTTCGGGCGATTTGATCGTCACGGCCATCGG
>DATCZB010000284.1:0-4636 GCA_036526155.1 Gammaproteobacteria bacterium | reverse complement strand
CGGCAACATGCTCTACCCGACGACGATGTTCAGGATCAACGGCGTCGACCACGAGCGCGCCGGCGATGCCTGGAGACTGATTCCCGAGCTCATGGAACAGGCAGAGGCGGAAGGCAGGAGCTTCCCGCGCAAGAAACCGATCGTCCGACCGCAAAGGAACCCCATCGAGTGGCGCGCGAACCTGACGCAGATCAAGAACGCCGACGGCAGGGCTGTCAGCGGTATCGATGCCCGGGAGTTCAGCTACGGCGAGATCGAAGGCCGGCGCCAGTGCTGGGATGTGTTTTCTTTCATCAAGGAGGTTACGCCGGGATTCGACGACGCCTACATCGTCGAGATCGCACCCCAAATCGGGATTCGCGAGACGCGGCGCATTTTCGGCGAGTACCAGCTGAGCCAGAACGACATCCTCGGCTGCCGCGATTTCGACGACACGATCGGCGTCAACGGCTGGCCGGTCGAGGCGCATGTCGCCGGTGACGTCAACTTCCTCTTCGCCGATCGGGAATCGCGAGGCTTCAACCAGATCCCGTATCGCATCATCGTGCCGCAGAAGATCGAGAATCTCCTCGTCGCCGGCCGCTGCGCATCGATGACGCACGAAGGGCAGTCGTCGGCGCGCGTCACGGGTTCCTGTTTCATCATGGGGCAGGCGGCAGGCACCGCAGCCGATCTCGTGCTCAGCGATGCAACGACACCGCGCCAGCTCGACGTGCCGAGCCTGCAGGCGCGACTCGAAGCCGACGGCGCTTACCTGGGGCGCGACCGAGGGTCGCGAGCGCTGGGGCGCGACCGATGAAACGAAAGCTCCGCAGCATCCTCGCCCCGGGCACGCCGCAATGGGCGGGCCGGCGCGCCCAGTGGAAGGCCCTCGGCATTTCCGACGAGGACATGGAAAAGCCGAAGATTGCGATCGTCAATTCGTCGAGCGAGCTCTCGAGCTGCTTCAGTCATCTGGATGGCGTTGCCGCATCCGTCAAGGAAGCCATCCGCGCGGCGGGCGGCTTGCCGTTCGAGGTCAGAACGGCGGCGCCGAGCGACTTCGTTACCAGTGCCGGCCGTCGCGGCGCCTACATTCTGCCGAGCCGCGATCTGATTGCGGCGGATATCGAGGTCCAGGTCGAAGGCGCGATGCTCGACGGCATGGTCGTGCTCTCGTCCTGCGACAAGACGACGCCGGGGCAGCTCATGGCGGCGGGCCGGCTCGACATCCCGACCATCGCCGTGATCTGCGGCTATCAGGCGAGCGGCGAGTTCCGGGGCGAGCACGTCGATATCGAGGACGTGTTCCTGAAGTCGGGCTATCTGGCTTCGGGCCGGATTACGCTCGACGAGCTCAGTCAGATGGCCGACGTCGCGGTGCAAAGTCCCGGTGTCTGCGCCGGCATGGGAACTGCCAACTCGATGCACTCGGTCTGCGAGGCGCTCGGCATGACGCTGCCGGGCTCCGCCCCGGTGCCCGCAATGAGCCCCCGTATGCTCGAGCTCGCCGAGGCAGCCGGCGCACGCATTGTCGAAATGATCTGGCAGGACCGCAAGCCACGCGACATCATGACGGCCGGATCGATCCGCAACGCAGTCGCCGTCGTGCTGGCCGTCTCCGGGTCCATCAACTGCGTCAAGCACCTTGCGGCCATCGCAGCCGAAGCCGGGCTCGACGTGGACGTCTACAAACTGTTTTCCGACCTCGCCGATCAGGTGCCGCTGCTGACCGCTATTCGTCCGAACGGCGAGCAACTCATCGAGGATTTCGACCGTGCCGGCGGCGCCCGCGCCGTCCTGAAACGTCTCGAAAGCCTGCTCGATCTCGATGCGCTGACGGTGACGGGTCAGACGATGGGCGAGGTCCTGGCCTCGGTCGTCATCACTGACGAAAGCGTCATCCGATCGATCGATAACCCGCTATCGACCAGGCCTACGATCAACATCGTCCGCGGCAGCCTGCTGCCCGGCGGCGGTATCGTCCGGCTCGGCGGCGTCGGCGAACGGCGCATGACGTTTACCGGAACGGCCAATATCTATCACTCCCGGGACGAAGCGCTCGAGGCCATCGAGGCCGGCGAGGTGAAGCCGGGGCAGGTGCTCGTGCTGCGCGGGCTCGGCGTCATCGGCGGGCCGGGAATGGCCCTGACGTCGGCCGTCGTGTTTGCCCTCGACGGCGCAGGGCTCATCAACGACGTGGCGGTGATCACCGAGGGACAGTTATCCGGTCTCGTCAATGAAGGGCTCGTGGTCGGCGAAGCCTCGCCCGAGGCGGCAGCCGGCGGGCCGCTGGCCTTGCTCGAAAATGGCGACCAGATCACCATCGACGTCACGCGCAATGCCGTGGACCTCGACGTCGACGAGGCCACGCTCGAGGAGCGCCGCAAGCACATCAGGCCATTTGGCGCGCAAAACCAGACGGGCTGGCTCGGCGTCTACCAGCAAACCGTTTCACCGGTGCACGAAGGCGCTGTGCTGGCCAAGAAATAGTTGCACACTCGAGATTGCGGGGCGGCCTGCCCGTAGGCAGGCACCCCATCATTGCTGACCCGTGCGCTTTCTGGCTCCAGCCCATTGGTCGCTCAGGATGGCCCAGCGCTCGTGCAGCGACCGCAGATCTTGAGAACGCGGGGTGAATAACCCTCGAGCCTGAACCCAGGACTCTCAACGAGCGCGATGTGGATCGCGCCGACAAACTTGCGACTTGCCTCGAGCACGACGAGGAAATTCGCCGATCGACGGCTGCAAGTGTGCTGCAGAAAGTTCAGGTAATCCGGCTCCGACACCTTGACTGTCATCAGGTTTCGGCAGAGGCGGCGGCTCCGCGATAGCGCTCGCAGATAGTCAGACTCATGCCGTTTGGCTGCAGGGACAACTCCATCTGCGTATAGTACGTACTTTCGTATATTCGTAACTTCGTATATATTTCAAACGTTGTTCAGGGGAAACGCGATGCAAATGGACCTCGATGTCATGCAGGAACGGGCCGGGCGAGCGAGCCAGCTTCTTTCCGCCATGTCGAACGAAAAGCGGCTGATGATCCTGTGCCAGCTGGTCGAAGGCGAGCGCTCCGTGGGCGAACTCGCCGAGCGGCTCGGCGTTCGCCAGTCAACCATCTCGCAGCACCTCGCCCTGCTCAAGAAAGACGGCTTCGTCGAGTCGCGCCGGGAAGCGCAGTCGCAGATCTACTCCCTGGCGGGCGCCGAGGCGCGAGCGGTGCTCGAAGCCCTCTATGGCCTCTACTGCGAGCAGACGCGATGAAACATCGAATCATCTCGGTTTCGACGCAACGGCCGGGGCTCGTGTATGCCGTGACGTTTTTTGCCGTGGTCGTTGCCGCGGCGTTGATGACGCGCCTCGACGTCGACACCGACCCGGAAAACATGCTCCCGGCCGACCAGAGCGATCGCGTCTTCCACAACGAGGTCGAGCGCCGATTCGGGCTCCACGACGCGATCGTCGTTGGCGTCGTCAACGAGACTCATGGCGAAGGGATCTACAACCCTGAATCGCTCGGCAACCTGCACGAGCTCAGCGAGCGCATCCTCGCGCTCGACGGTGTCATTACGCCCGACCTCATGTCACTCGCAACGGCCGACAACATTTCGCAAAACGAACAGGGCGGCATCCGCTTCGAATGGATGATGCGAGACGCGCCGACGACGGCGGAGCAGTCCGCCGCCATTCGCGACGCTGTGGCGAGACTACCGCTTCTGAACGACACGCTCGTCTCGGCCGACGGCAAGGCGGCAGCAATTTACGTCCCGATCGAGAGCAAGGACCTGAGCTATCAGCTCGCAACCGAGATCGAGGCCATCGCCGCCGAGCTGCCGGGCAACGACGAATTCCATGTCACCGGCCTCCCTGTCGCCGAAGACACTTTCGGCACCGAGATGTTCGTGCAGATGGGCATCTCGGCGCCGCTCGCGGGACTCATGATTTTCGTGCTGATGCTCTACTTCTTCCGCAGCGTCAGCCTCGTCGTATCGCCGATGATCGTTGCGATGGTAACCGTGATCGTCACCATGGGCGCGATGATCGGCGCGGGTTTCACGGTTCACATCATGAGCTCGATGATCCCGATCTTTCTGATGCCAATCGCGGTTGTCGATTCGGTTCACATCATGTCCGAGTTCGCCGACAAGTACCGCGAGGGAGACGACGCCAGGAGCGTGATGACAGGCGTCGTCGATCATCTCTACAAGCCGATGCTGTTCACCTCGGTGACGACGGCCGTCGGCTTCGCATCGTTGCTGCTGACGCCGATCCCGCCGGTGCAGGTCTTCGGCACCTTCGTTGCCATTGGCGTGCTGATCGCTTTTACACTGACGATCACTTTCATTCCGGCCTACGTGGTCAGGATGCGCCCGGCGCGGCTCCGCGCCTTGACGCGCCTGAAATCGAAGCACGATGAGGGCTCCCCGCTCGCCCGCGGGCTCGTCCTGCTCGGCCGATTCGCGTTTGCCAGGGGTAAGCTGATTACCGGCCTGACGGTGGCCCTGCTGGCGCTCAGCGTCGCCGGCATCGCCAGAATCGAGATCAACGACAACCCCGTACGCTGGTTCAAGGAGACGCACCGGGTTCGCGTCGCCGATAGCGTGCTCAACGAGCACTTCGCCGGCACCTATGACGCTTTCGTCGTCCTCGAGGCCAA
>DATCZB010000283.1:0-4489 GCA_036526155.1 Gammaproteobacteria bacterium | reverse complement strand
CGGAGCGCAAGTCGGTGTTTTTTGATTTCGTGCAGCCGCTCGTCGAGGAAGCCAACCAGGCCGTGCTCGAGGATCGACGTCGGCTCGAGGAACTCGCCACCGAGGAAACGCTCAGCTGGATCGATCGCCGGTGGCTGGTCGCGCTTGCCGATGACTATGCCGTCGAGCATGAGGACCTAGAGGACGCCGAGCTGGCCCGGGAGCTGCTCGGCCGCGTCGACGTCATACCCGTCGCGCTCGCGCTCGCGCAGGCCGCAAAGGAATCCGGCTGGGGCACATCCCGCTTCGCTCGCAATGGCAACAACCTGTTCGGCGAGTGGTGCTACGAACCGGGTTGCGGTCTCGTGCCCAGGGCGCGCGCCGACGGCCGGGAGCATGAGGTCGAGCGCTTCCGCTCCGCGCAGGCTTCGGTCGAGAGCTACGTCCTCAATCTCAACACGCACTGGGGCTACGAGGATTTCCGGCACAAGCGGATGCAACTCCGCAACTCGGGCTTGCCACTGACCGGGCTCGCGCTGGTCGATTCGCTGGCCCGCTACTCGGAACGTCGCGGCGCCTATGTCGAAGAGATCAAGCGTCTGATTCGTTTCAACGATCTGCCCGAACGTGTTCGGTCCCGCAACGGTGACTAGCCGCTGGATCAGGTTTGCCGCCGCCGTGCTCGCCGTGACTGGCACGGCAGCTTGCTCCCCCTCGCTCGACGCGGCCGAGCATGCCGTGATCCTGCTGTATCACCATGTCAGCACGTCGTCACCGAGCTCGACTTCGGTGACGCCCGACCGTTTCGAAGAGCACCTCGAGTACCTGGCGCAGAACGACTTTGCCGTCCTGCCGCTCGAGGAAATCGTGCGCGCGCTGGATGGAGGCCACGCGTTGCCGCCGCGTGCCGTCGCGCTGACCTTTGACGACGCCTACGAGTCCGTCTACGACGAAGCGCTGCCCCGCCTCGAGCGGCGCAACTGGCCCTTCACCGTGTTCGTGGCGACGGATCCGGTCGACGACGGCTATGCCGGCTTCATGAGCTGGGACGAGCTGCGCGATCTCGAGGCGCGCGGCGGAACAATCGGCAACCACAGCGCAGACCACGCCTACCTCCTTCGCCGCCAGCCAGACGAAAATCATGCGGTCTGGCGCGAACGAGTGCGCGACAACATCATGCATGCCGAGGCGCGACTCGAGCAGGAGCTCGAGCAGCCTCTGCCCTTCTTCGCCTATCCATACGGCGAATTCGATGCGCCACTCGAGTCGATCGTGACTGATCTCGGTTACGTCGGTTTCGGCCAGCAGTCCGGCCCCGTGGGGCGAAGTTATGAGCAGAGCAGGCTGCCGAGATATCCCGTCGCCACGGGCTTCGACGATCTCGATTCGCTGGCGGAAAAGCTCCGCACTCGACCGCTGCCCGTCACCGTCCTCGGCCCGGACAGCACCGTGCTGGCGGCCGGAGCCGATGCGCCTTTGCTGCGTTTGCACATACCGGATGGCGCTTATCGACGCGACGCAATGCGTTGCTATGTCGCAGGGCAGGAACCGGCTCGAATCGAGTGGGACGGCGACGTGGCCTCGATCCGCGCACGTGAGCCCCTCGATACAGGACGCTCAAAGTACAACTGCACCGCGCCGGCCGCGTCGGGGCCCGGCGTCTTCTTCTGGTACAGCCATCTCTGGATCAAGCAAGCGCAGGGTGGCAGCGAAACATCTCAGGGCGTGTACCAGATCGGCGACGAGTAGGCTCGCTCCTGAATCGTCGCGGCATGCGCCGTCACTTCCGGATCAATACCGAGCGCAACCGCGTCGTAGAGTGAGTGACGCGGCGTCGGGATCTCGATGACGCGCACGTAATAGAACGCCGTCTGGTCGCGATCGAAGCCCGGGTCCGTCCACACCGTTGCGAGCTGCGCGGCGCCGATGTCGTTGGTGTATAGCGCCGTATCGAGATCGACCGTGTTGCCGACAGCAGGCACCTTGCCATCGGCACCGGGCACGCGGTCGCCCGACCAGACCACGTCGTAGACCCGTTGCTGCGCATCGCCATCATCATCGAGCCAGCCCTTGACGACCTGAATGCGATCGAGATTCGCGCCGACCGGATCTTTCGCCGCATGAATCAGGAACCCTGGCGCCGCACGTCGCGGCGCTTCGGTCAGGTCGCTGCCCATCGGCACGCCTTTCTCATAGCCGACATTCGCGATGTCTCCGGCTTGCGCATCGTCCACATCGAAGTTGAAGCCGCCGAACACCCTGAGCGCGATTCGCGGACCGGTTGTGGCGTAGACTTCCTTGCGCTTCATCGCGGCGAAAATCGATTCGCGCGTGTTTTCCTCGGCCCAGGCGCCGGTCAGACCGGAAGCCGACATCTCCCAGGCGGGAAAAATCACGGGCCGCGGCCGCGGCGTGTGCTGGCTGAGCCTCGCGTCGGTCGCGATCTTGCCGTAGAAATTGTTCTCTTCCACCGACGACATGCCGATGTGGCCGTCGGTCGCACCAACGAACCCGAATCGGTACGGGTTCTCTCCGACCTGGGCCTCGATCTCGAGCCCGCGCATCAGCGCGGTCCTGACATAGTCGCCAGCGTCCGGCGGCGTCGGCGTACCGATCAGCAACTTGCGACGAATCTCGTAGTCGGCGAACTCGTCGGTCGGCGCGAGCGCCGGACGAATTTCGGAGGTGCCCTTCATCTGCGTGATTTCGACCAGCGATTCCCAGCGCATGCGGTCGCTGGCGTACTGCCCGCTGATCGGACGGCCGTCGCTGTCGACCGTGTCGAACATCAGGCCCGCCGAGATATTCGAGTTGTGTGGAATCGCGATGAAGTCCGTGCCCGTACGCGCCGAGGTCCGATCGAGCCAGTCCCAGAGCGCCTCCGGGCGGTTGCTGTCGATTCCATCGAGCGAGAAGAACTGACCGGCACTGAACGGGTAGAACGCATTGGACTCGGCACCGGCGTCCGTGATGACGTTGCGATGCAGATTCTTGCCCTCGATCATCGCCGTCCACTCCCAGGCCGTGAACGTGGTGAAGGTGCCGGGAATATAGTTGTTTACGGCGGCGTCGACTTCCTTCTGCCAGGCCGACTGCCTGAGCTCCAGCGTAGTCAGCTGCTCCATCATGGCGTTGCCGTCAGGACCAAGCGAGCGGCGGTAACCCAGAAGCCCCCGCCACGGCGTCTCGTCGGTCACCGTCGCAAGAGCTGCCCTGCCCCATTCGGTCGCCTGCAGCAACTCATCCGCCTGCGCAACCTGCAAATCGATCCCGAGGTTACTCGCATGGTCCGTGACCGCCAGGAAATCGAGCGGGCGATCGATCTGCACCTTGGTGTCGAGCGTCTCGTGATAGATCGGGATGCCGCGAGCAAACCGGTAGGCCTCGTCCGGTGTCACATAGGTGTTGGCAACTCCGTAGGCATCGAGCGAGAAGTTCGTGTGCACGTGCAGGTCGCCCCAGTACAGATGGGTCTGGGCGCCGGCAATCGACGCCAGGCTGCCGGCCAGCAAGCCCGTCACCAGCGCGACTCGCCTGCCGTAACACTTTGACCCTGGAACAGCGGGTTGATGACTCATTGCAGCAAGGGTTTCCCGGGTTGCTGGAAGCAGGTGTCCTGAACGAGCTCGACATCCGGCGTGTAGAGCCAGGTCTTGGTCAGCACGAGGGGCTCGGTGAACGTCAGCGGATCCTCGAGTGTCACCGTGAGCTCGAGACGCCGCGGGTTGTCGCGCACGCTGTAACGCTCGACGCCTCTGAGCTCGACGCTGTGGCCGACGAGTGTCGCGTCGGAAATCCGGTCCGGCGTCACGAGCTCAGTCTCGACCACGAGGTCGCCGTTCTCGATGCGCCCGACCGAGTGGCCGAGCAGGCTCGGCGTCCGATGCTCCGGATGTGGCCGGCCGTCCATGTAGATCGGCCGCAACAGCGACCACTCCTCATACAGGACGAGCAGATGCTCGCCATCGCGCCGGATCTGAATCGGCAACGGATTCGTCACCTCGCGGACGTACCCGTATGGCTGGCAATTCAGAAACTTGGGGTCCGACTCTGGCGTATTGGCCGCCTGAACCTGTCGGCCGCGCTCGGTCAGCGTCGCCTCGAACTGCGCCTGCCAGGCCGCGCTGGCCTGACCCGAGAGCGCCATTACCGGCAGGTGATCGTTGGCCGGATCGGCCAGCAGATCGTTCAGCAGGTTGTACTGCTCGAGCGGGCAACCGACGAAGCAGGCCAGATCCGCCGCAAACCAGTACTCGTGCTCCTGCGTCGTGAACACACCGCTCCAGGTGCCGAGATACGGCTCGAGCGGATCAGCCGACTGCGCCGATGCCCCGAATGGCAGCGCTAGCACGAAGCCAGCAAGAACACGTGCCAGACCGGCGCCTGAAGTCATCCGACGGCCCTTGCCGCCCGTTAAGATAGCCACCGTCATCGCGTGCGCCTGCGGCGATCCTCGAACTCGTCGGTCCGAAGATCCTCGGTGAAGCGCTCGGTGCCGTCCGGCCAGGTC
>DATCZB010000282.1:0-3397 GCA_036526155.1 Gammaproteobacteria bacterium | reverse complement strand
GCCTTGATCGTGATCCCGCGCTCGCGCTCGAGCTCCATGGAGTCGAGGACCTGCTCGGCCATCTCGCGTTCCGTCAGCCCACCGCAACGCTGGATCAGCCGGTCAGCCAGCGTCGACTTGCCGTGATCAACGTGCGCGATGATCGAAAAGTTTCGGTTGATTGTCATGGGCCTATGCCGACTGGCGTTCGATGAGCTCGGTCACGCGCTCGCGGTCGAGGCGATAACGCGACAATTCCTCGCTGCCATGCATCAGGACCGGAATGAGAACGCCAAATTGCCTCGACAAGGTTTCGTCTTCGCTGATGTCGACGACCTGGATTTGTGCCCGCCCGGCGACGAGCGGCTCGAGCTCGGCAATCATCTCGTCGCAGAGATGGCATCCGGGCCGCGAGTAGACGGTCAGCTCGATCATGCCTTCTGCACGACTTCGATACCGGCAAGCGTCGCCCGCTCGAGCCGTCCGCGCACGAGGCCGAAACCCGCAAGGACGATGGCGACGCCGCCGAGGCCGCCGATCAGCGTTCCGGCGTCAGTCCCCGTAAGACCCCAGCCTGTCGCTGCGCCGGCGAGAATCGCAACCAGCGGCAATCCGTAGAGCAACGCCGAGGCGACGAGCAGGCGCCGCGCCGGGATCGCAACCGACACCTCGGTGCCTGGCTCGAGCGCAGCAGCGACCGGCAACCGATCGATGCGTGCGTTCTGCAAACGCTTCCAGAGGCAGGTGCCGGCGCAGCCAGCGCACGAACGCGCCGGCGCGAACTCGAGATCGACGCGGCCGTCGGAACGCGCCGCAACCACGACCGCAGAGGCAGTCATTCGGCAGTCGTCCTGTAGCGCAAACTGATCAGTCGAGCTAGCGCGCATCCAACGACGTCGCAATCCGCTGCACGGTTCGTCCCGGCACCTCGCCGATCGCCGTGGCGAGCCGACCGTCGACCGTCAGGGTGAAGGCATTGGTGCTGCCGAGACGGCTGAAGCCTTCTGGCATGTCCGGATCGGAATCCGGATGTGCGATGAACACGGACACGGTCGCGAGACCATCCGTATAGACGAGGTGCTGCACGGGGTACCGGGACCCGGCCATCAGGCTCTGTCGGGCCAGGGACAACCGAAAGCCGCTCGGCAGGCGCGTTGCCGCCCACAGCTCCGGATCCGTCGACTCGAAACCGGCGTCGACCGGCCGCTTCACGGTGAAGCCCTCGGCGCTGATCGACGACGCGACAGCGTACTCCGGAATCGAGTCGAGCACGCTGATCTCGGTGAACAGGATCGACTCGATGACCTGGCCCTGCTCGTCGCGAACCTGAATCTTGAGCGGCAGCGCCGTTTCCTGATCCAGGAACAGCAGGTAGCCATACCGGTACTCGTCGCGCGGCCGGATGCTGACGACCTGGGTCTCGCGATCAGCCACGCTGCCCCTGGCGAACGACGTGATCTGATAGTAGTGCTCGAGCTCGTCGGTATAGCTCAACGACGAAGCGACCGGGATCGTCGATCGCTCGGACTCCTCGACGACGAGCTTCTTGCTCGGAAAGACTGACCGCACACCGTCGCCCGTCGTGAGAATCTCGCTGCCGTCGCCGGTACCCGAGCTGATTCGCTCACCGACAACGCCGTCCGCGAATCGATGCACGATGCGCAGCTCTTCGGCATTGCCTTCGATCACATGGACGAAGCGGCCCCGGTAGTTC
Organism: Gammaproteobacteria bacterium; assembly: GCA_036526155.1. Lineage (GTDB taxonomy): Bacteria > Pseudomonadota > Gammaproteobacteria > Steroidobacterales > Rariloculaceae > DATCZB01. Next base: position 1,704 of record DATCZB010000282.1, on the reverse strand, counting down.
AGCTGCTCGATGGCGACATTCATTCGATCGAGCCAGCTCCTGACGTCCGCGGGCGCTTCCTGGGCGACGACAGCCGGCGCCGCGATGGACAGCAGCAGCGCACCGAGCCCGAGCCGCATGCCGCGCGCCTTACTCAATGGCGGCCCCCTCGAAATCCGCGACCAAGGCCTTCTCCTGTGCCGCAACGACGTTCGACTGCGCGATGGTCCGGAACATGCCGGAGCTGTAGCGCGCATGATGAATCATGTACTGGATTCCCGTGGTCCGATCGGGCGTGCGCACGACGAGGGTGGATGCGGGCTCGCCCGCGGGCGGAGCCAGGCTCTGAGCTTCTTCCAACAGTGCGGCGCTGGCTGCTCCGGCCGCCGGGGCATCGGGCTCGAGCGCCATGAAACCGAATATGGCGACGAGCGCGATGCTGGCGGCAATGCCGCTGACGCTGGCCAGATGAACCCAGCGTGGACGCGACTGGCCGCTTTGCGCCTCGTCGTGATCGAGCGCCTGCTCCAGGCGACGCCCTAACTCCGACACACCCGGATGCCAATACTCGCCGCGCACGGCCGCACCAATGAGCTGGTAACGCAGATACTGGCGCCGCGCCGACTCGTCGCGCTGCAGGCGCCGGACGAAGAACTCGCTCTCCTCGACCGACATCTCATCGTCGATGAATTCGGATATCTGCTCGTCAAAATGATCGGTCATGGCTCGTCTACATCAGAGGCTTGAGTTTCTTGTCGATAGCTTCGCGGGCGCGAAAAATCCGCGATCGCACTGTGCCCACCGGGCATTCCATGGTCTGCGCGATCTCCTCATAGCTCATGCCCTCGATTTCGCGCAGCAGTATGGCTGTTCTGAGCTCAACCGGCAGGGCCTCGACCGCCTGATTGATCACTTCGCCGATCTCGTCGGTCAGAGCGAGATGCTCGGGGGAATCCATATCCCGGAGCACGGCGAATGGCTCGAACGCCTCGGAATCGCTGAGATCGAAGCCGAGGCTGGCCGGACGACGCTTCGCCGCCACCAGATGGTTCTTGGCCGTGTTGATCGCGATCCGGTACAACCAGGTATAGAAAGCGCTGTCGCCGCGAAATGACGGGACCGCCCGATAAGCCTTGAGAAATGCTTCCTGTGCCACATCCATGGCCTCCGACGGATCCTTCACATAGCGCATGATCAGATTCAGAATCTTGTGTTGATATTTCGCTACCAGCAGGTCGAACGCCGAGCGGTCGCCCTGCTTTACCCGTTGAACCAGCGCCTGGTCTGAACTGCCGCTGCGCCTGTCCCCCGAGCTGGCCACTTTCCTATCGGTAGACTGCATATCTCACCCAAAAGTTCGCCCAATTCTAACAAAAGGGCCTCAAACCCATTCGGCCAGTGCGATCCGGAGCCGCCGCCAGGCGGAATCTGTGAACTGGTCCCGGAGCAGGAGCAGTGGCGGAACCCGCTCGTGCTCGAAGGCAAGCTCGACCCAGGCGCCACCGATGCGGGTCGCCGGGGCGAGCGTCAGCCCGAACAGCCCCTCGGCAGGGAGCGCGAAACGCCCGCCGGGACTCACGACGAGCAAGCCCGGGCAGCGGGGGAAACGCAAGCCGGCATGCAGGCCAATCAGAAAGCTCCCGGCCAGGCCGACCGCCACGGGCAGACGCATCTGCACCAATGCGGAGCAGAGGATGAGGTGAAGTAATGCCCACCACGCCAGCA
>DATCZB010000281.1:0-2302 GCA_036526155.1 Gammaproteobacteria bacterium | reverse complement strand
ACCTCTCGATCGTACTTGACGACATCGATGACTTCCTGCTCGAGCCCGACCTGCAGGCCGGCCGGCTCGTGAGCGGACCACTCGTACTGCTGGTCAATCTCGCGCGCGACGATCAGTGTGGCGAGCTGAAAATTACGGGCGCCCACGAAGCTGCCGGTGCCCATCGGAATGCCGAGGTTGCGACCATTCGGGCTGTAAATCGTTATATGGGTCGGGCCGGGGCCGGGCTGGAAGTTACCTCGCTCGGCGAGGAGCCGCTGACCCTCTTCGTCGAGATCCTCGGGTGTTACGGGGGCCAGCCGGGATAACGTAAGCGGGTGGATGTCCGCCGGCAGTTCGTCTTGTGACGCTGCAACGACTGGAACCAGAACCATAAACAGAACGGGCCATCTCGCATTCATTCCAATCAATCCCCCTTGAGCCAGTGCATTCTCGAAGCATCAATCGTAATTCGGCGCCGCGCTCGGGCCAATGATTTTTCGCTGCCGGGTCTGAGCCGTATTGTCGGTCGCCAGGCCCGCTTAGATCTGATTCGACTATGCCTACGGGCGGAGCTGCCGCAAACTAGACCCTCCGACGTGTCAGGAGTCGTGGATGTCTCTCTTTGCGGATGCCGAGTATCCCGTCAGTGACGCGATCGCCTCGGTTCACGAGGGGCAGCTCAATGGCATCGTTTCCGCCGGTACCTGGGGCAACGGCGCCCAGCGTCGTGCCGTTGCCGTTGAGGCACGCAATGCCTGTTACGAAAAGGGGTTGCTCGAGCCGCCGACAGGTGATCCGGAGATGCCGGACGCGGAGCTTCCCGCGAGCACGCGCGGCATCATCGGTACGCTGGCCACTTCCGTTCAGGATCTGAATCAGGACTTCTGCGACGAAGCGATCGGCGGCGGACTCAGCGACGCCGAGTACGTCGAAATCGTCGGCATCGTGTCGCGGCTAGTCGATATGGATGTGTTTGCTCGGGGCATTGGCGTTCCGCCGCGAGCGCTGCCGCCGGCAAGGCCCGGCGAGCCTTCCCGGGAACGCCCCGCAACGGCCGTGCCTGAGCTTGCGTGGGTTCCGACGATTCCCAATGGCCCTGGCGGTGGTGAGATCGGCGAGGCTCTCTATCACGGCATGCCGATGCCGTATATCGTCCGGGCGCTGAGCCTCGTTCCCGATGAGCTTCGGGCCCATGTAGAGCTCGAGGAGGCGCACTACACCCGGCTCAACAAGATCATGGACTACGACTACCAGCACCACGACGGGCTGACACGGCCTCAGGCAGAAATTGTCGCAGGGAGGGTGTCGGCGCTCAACGACTGCTTTTACTGAACCCTCGCGCATGCAAAGTTCCTCCGTGAGAGTGGACGTCATCAGCAGCTGGAGGTGAATCTCGAATCCCTGGTTCGGCCCGAGCTCGAATCCGGCGTTCCGGGCGGGGCCCGGCTGCTCGAGTTTGCCGCAGCCGTGATCCGCACCGATCGCGCCAGGCTCGATGCGGCCCGCGCCGCGCTGGCCACGTCTCAGAGCCCGGCGACTGTGACGGGCGCAGCCGCGATCGCTGGAAATTTCTCGAAGAACGACCGTATCGCCAACGCAATCGGCATACCCGTCGACCAGCGCGAGCTCGAGCCGACGCGTGAGATGCGAGCACAGCTCGGCCTTAACGACTTCGCTTCCGCGCAGAACACTTTCCGGCATTTCCCCGACAGCTGAGTCGCGGAATCAGCCGGTGATCCCATGGCGGCGCGCTCGCTCCAAGCCGGGAATTCGCAGAGAATATATCGGTCACGCAAGTAAAACGGATGAAAACCATGTCTCGATTCAGTCTGGTAGTTCTAATGGCCTGTTCCTCGGTATTGCTGGCTGGACCTGCGCTAGCAGACCGAACTGAGGACAGGGAAGCGATCGAGGCCCTGATGTGGCGTTATGCGCGGGCGCTCGATACCTGGGATGCCGATGCCTATGCGGCTGTTTACACCGAGGACGGCCAGTTTGGTGTCGGTGAGAATGCAACCAGGGGCCGCGAGGCGCTCAGAAACATGATCGCCGCTTTCACGGCCGGTCGTAACGCAGGCAATCCGCCGCCGCAGCTGTATCACATGACCACCGACACCTGGATTGAGTTCATCGATGACACCCACGCCAGGCACCACTCTTACTGGATCACAATGCGGGCGGCAACGGCCGAGGCGTCGGCCGGCGTTGCAGCTGTAGGCGTTGGCGTGGACGAGCTCGTCAAGGTGGACGGTGAGTGGCTGATTCGGGTCAGGAACGTAAACGCCGATTAGTAGCTCTCACGCCGCCGCCCGCAATCCGG
>DATCZB010000280.1:0-23225 GCA_036526155.1 Gammaproteobacteria bacterium | reverse complement strand
CCGATGGGATCGACGGCCACGGTGATCATGCCGGCGGAATCGTCGTTCCCGCGAGCAAGGCGATCGGCGCGGAACGGGGCGTTTCAGTCGAGGAGTCGCTGGCGCAGGATGACAGCTGTACTTTCTTCGATGCCTGTGATTTGCTGATCCGAACCGGCCCGACGCGCACCAACGTCAACGACTTTCGATTGATCCTATGCCATCCATGAGTTCCGCCGACCCAACCATCGCCATCGCGAGGCACGCGCCGTCGCTGCGCCACCGCACGAAGATCGTCGCGACGCTCGGGCCCGCCACGGACGACGCCGAGACGCTCGTGAGCCTGTTCGATGCCGGAGTCGACGTCGTGCGCGTCAACTTCTCCCACGGCTCGGCAGAGTCGCAGGCCGAGCGTATCGAGAGGGTGCGCAGGACGGCGTCGGAAGTCGGCCGGTATATCGGAATCATCGGCGACCTCGGAGGACCCAAGATCCGAATCGAGTCGTTTGCAGCAGGCCAGACCAAACTGGAAAAAGGCGCGACGTTTACGCTCGATACCGCAATGGACCCGGCGGCCGGGACCGACGCCGCGGTCGGCGTCGCCTACGACAAACTGGTCAATGATGTCGCCGTGGGCGACATGCTGCTTCTGGACGACGGGCAAATCGTGCTCAATGTGCTCGAGATTTCAGGCACCCAGGTGCGAACCAACGTCATCAGGGCCGGCGTGCTCTCCAATCGTAAAGGGCTCAACAAGCAGGGCGGCGGACTGACGGCCGATGCGCTTACCGACCGGGATCGGCGGGACATCCGAACGGCGGCGAAGCTGGAGCTCGACTACATTGCGGTTTCGTTCGTTCGCAACGCCGAGGATGTCAATGAGGCGCGCCGACTGCTGACCGATGCCGGTGGCCGCGGCCATATCATCGCCAAGATCGAGCGCGCTGAAGCGGTCGAGAATATCGACGACATCATCGTCGCGAGCGACGCGATCATGGTGGCTCGGGGGGACCTGGCCGTCGAAGTCGGTTATGCGGCGATGACGGGCATGCAGAAGGGCCTGATTCGCATGGCACGCAAGCGTAACAAGGTCTCGATTACGGCAACCCAGATGCTCGAGTCGATGATCTCGAGCGCGGCGCCCACTCGCGCCGAGGTGTCGGACGTCGCTAACGCGGTGATGGACGGCACCGATGCCGTCATGCTCTCGGCCGAGACAGCCGTCGGGCAGTATCCGGTCGATGCCGTGCGCACGATGGCCCAGGTTTGCGTCGGCGCCGAAAAGCACGAGGAAACCCGGTCGAGGACCCTGTTTCGCGAGGCGGATCGATTCCAGCATGTCGACCAGGCGATTGCCATGGCGGTCATGTTCACCGCGAGTCACTTGAGCGTCAAAGCCATCATTGCGTTGACGGAATCGGGCTCTACGGCGCTGTGGATGTCGCGTCGCCGATCGGACATTCCGATTTATGCCCTGACTCGTCATGAGGGCTCGCGTCGTCGGGTGACGCTTTATCGAGGCGTCTATCCGGTGTCGTTCGATGTGGTCAAGGTCGAACGCGACGAGATCTGGCGCGTCGCGATGTCGCTGCTGCGCGCCAAGGGCGATCTCGCGCCCGGTGATCTCGTGCTCTACACCTACGGACAGCAGAAGGGCGTCGCGGGGGCGACGAATACCATGCAGATCCTTACGGTTCCCGCCGACGATGCCTGACAGTTAGGTGGTGACTCAACCAACGCGCAAGGCTCTGATATTGCCGGGCGCCGGCGCCCGGGGCGCCTATCAGGTCGGTGTCCTCAAGGCGGTCGCCGAGCTTCTGCCAGACGATGCGCCATGCCCGTTTCGTGTCCTGACCGGCACCTCGGCCGGCGCCATCAATGCCTCCGTGCTCGCCAGTCGCGCGGGAAACTTCGTTCATGCCGTCAGGGAGATGGAGCAGGTCTGGTCGGGCTTCCGGGTTCAGGATGTCTATCGCGCGGACGCGTGGACGATGCTCAAGTCGAGCCTGCACTGGCTGTTCACGATCGTTCTCGGCGGCCTGGGGAAGCGCAATCCCATTTCCCTGCTGGACCCGAGTCCGCTCGAATCGCTGCTGCGCAAGCAGATCCAATTTCGACGCATCGATCGCTCGATTCGACGCGGAGAAATCGAGGCGCTGGCCGTCACGGCGTCGGCATATACGTCAGCCCGGTCGGTCACTTTTTATCAAAGTGAAAAGCCGTCGACGTCGTGGGCACGCACGCGGCGGATTGGTCGGCCAACCGAGATCCGTGTCGAGCACCTCATGGCCAGTGCCGCCGTTCCGTTCATCTTTCCGGCCGTCCGTGTCGGCACGGAATACTTCGGCGACGGCTCGATGCGGCATCGCGCTCCGCTGAGCTCGGCGATTCATCTCGGTGCCGACCGGTTACTCGTCATCGGCGTGCGTGACGAGCACCCCGACCCGGAGCCCGAGCCGGGCGCCGAGCCGGATCCGCCCAGCCTCGCGCATCTTGCCGGCTACATGCTCGATTCGCTGTTTATGGATGGTCTGTACGGTGACCTCGAGCGCATCACGCGCATCAACATGATTCTCGACCAGCTCGGAACCGGCCGGCTCACCGGCCCGATCGCAAACCTGAGACGCATCGACAGCATGGTCGTGTTGCCGAGCCGCGACATCAGGGAGTCGGCCGAAGATCATGTCGGTGAGTTGCCGTTCGCACTGCGCACTCTGCTCAGGGGCCTCGGCGCGACGCGACGCGACGGGCGCCAGCTGGTCAGCTACTTGCTCTTCGAAGCCGGATTCACGCGTGAGCTCATCGACCTGGGTTATCGCGACGGGCGGGAACGGCGCGACGAGCTCGAGGCCTTCCTGTTCGACGAGGAGATGCAGCCGCTCGAGGCACCGCCCTATCTGCGGGCCGACCTAGAGCATTGAGCCTTGCGGCACGAGCATCAGCGTGCCGATTCCCAGAAAGCTGACGAGGCCGACGACGTCCGTGATCGTGGTCAGGACGACGCCGCCCGCGAGCGCGGGATCGATGCCGAGGCGCTTCAGCGTCACCGGCACGAGAAAACCGCTGATCGCGGCAAACAGCAGGCTGATGCCAAGCGCCATGGCGATGACGGCTCCCACTCTCCAGGTGCCGAACCACCACGATGTGACCAGGGCCACGACGACCGCCCAGCCGAGCGCATTGAGCACGCCGACGCCGACTTCCTTCTGCAGCAACCAGCGCGCATTGGCTCGTTCGATCTGACCGAGCGCGAGACCGCGCGTGATCAGAATCAGCGTCTGGGTGCCGGCAATGCCGCCCATGCTCGGTACGACGGGCATCAGGATGGCGAGCATGACCACCTGATCCAGGGTCGACTCGAAAAGACCCGCAACCCAGGCGGCGAGAAACGCGGTCGCGAGGTTGACGCCGAGCCAGATCGACCGTCGGCGCGCGCTCGTGGCAATGGGGGCGAACATGTCGTCGTCTTCGTCGAGGCCCGCCATGCTGAGCACGGAGTGGCTCGCCTCGTCGCGAATCACGACGACGACGTCGTCGACGTTGATCCGGCCGATCAGCTTGCCGCGCTCGTCGATAACCGGCGCGAGGATCAGGTCGTAATTTTCGAACAGCGTCGCAACCAGCGTCGCTTCCATATTGGCGTCGATAACCGGCAAAGCGGCATCCATGACCTTGGCAACGGTGGCTTCCGGGTCCGCCGTGACGAGCGTCGTGAGCGGCAGGGACCCGAGATAATCGCCGCTGCGGTTGACCACGAAGACCGCGTCCATGCCGGTGGGCAATTCGCCTCGCATGCGCAGATACCGGAGCACGACCTCGACGGTGACATCGGCGCGCACCGTCACCGTGTCGGGGTTCATCAGGCCGCCGGCCGTGTCCTCGTGATACTTGAGAACGCTCTGCAGCCGCTGACGATCACTGACGTCCAGCGATCTCAGAACCTCGCGGTTGACCGCTTCAGGCAGCTCGGCAATGAGGTCGGCAAGATCGTCGAGCTCGAGGTTGGCCGTTGCCGCGACGAGCTCCTCCGTGTCCATCTCGCCGATCAGCGTTGCCCGGACCTCGTCGTTGAGCTCGACGAGCACGTCGCCTTCGTCTTCGGTGGAGATCAGCTCCCAGACGACCTCGCGCTGGGCCGGCGGCAGCGATTCGAGCAGGTCGGCTATCTCAGCGGCATTGAGCGCGTTGACCGTGCGCCTGAGCTGGCGCATCGTTCCCGTCTCCAGTGCCTCCTGGAGTGCCTGTAAAGAAGCGGAAACGTTGCTCTTATCTTGCGTGCGGCTCATTGCTCCGGCAATTCGTGGTGCAGAGTCCGTATCGGACCATACCGTGCCGTAAGCTTAGCCGCGAGCGAGTCGACTATGTAGACCGAGCGATGCTGGCCGCCCGTGCAGCCAACCGCCACCGTCAGATAAGTGCGCTGAAAATCCTGGTATTTCGCAATCCAGGTCGTAAGAAATTTGTCGATGTCATCGATCATTTGCTGGACCTCGGGCTCCGCAGACAGGAAGGCCTTTACCGCCTCGTCCTTGCCGCAAAGGCCGCGCAGATCCGGTTCCCAGTAAGGGTTGGGCAGACAGCGCACGTCGAAGACGAAATCGGCATCCGCCGGCAGGCCATGCTTGTAACCGAATGACTCGATCATGATCGACAGCTCGTGCGGCACGCGTTCGCCGACGCGCTGCCGGATCCGTTCCCTGAGGTCGTGCGCCGAGGTTTTGGTCGTATCGATAAACAGATCCGCGGCATTGATGATCGATCCGAGCAGAGTGCGTTCCTCGGCGATCGCTTCGCGGAGGCCTGCGCCGTGAATGGTCAGCGGATGCTTGCGCCGCGTCTCGCTGAAGCGCGACATCAACACTTCGTCCTCGGCCTGCAGGAACACGAGTTCGCAATTGACGCCCGAATCCTTGAGGTTCCGGATCAGCCCCGGAACCTGGTCGATATCGTCGGGTCGGTTGCGGATGTCGATGCCGACGCCAACATTGTCGTAGACGTTTGGCTCGCGTTCGAAGATGTGACTGAGCAGGGAATTGAGCATCCCTGCGGGGATGTTATCGACGCAATAGAACCCCAGATCTTCGAGTGCGTGCAGCGCGACGCTCTTGCCAGAGCCGGAAAAGCCGCTGACGACGACGAGACGCACCGTACGGGCGGCCTGTTCTAGCCGTAGCGAGGCTTGCCGGCCTCTCGGGCGTGATGATCGGTCAGCTTTTCCTTGTGCTTGATTACCTGCCGGCTCAGCTTGTCGACCAGGGAATCGACCGCGGCGTACATGTCTTCTTCCACGGCATCCGCATGAATCGTTCCGCCCGTCAGATGCACGGTCGCCTCCGCCTTGTGCTGGAGCTTCTCTACCGTGAGCACGCAATGGATATCAGTAAGGCTATCGAAGTGGCGATCTAGCTTGGCCAGTTTGGACTCGACCCGGTTCCTGAGAGCCGGCGTCACGTCAATGTGGTGTCCGGTAATCGTTAGCGGCATTTGATGCTCCTTATTGGCTGACCAGATTGCTTTTCCGTCGCTCGCTCGAAGATGGGATGCTCATTGCTTCCCGATACTTGGCGATGGTGCGTCTCGCAACCTGAACGCCATCGTCGGAAAGCAGTTTCGCAATCTTATTATCGCTCATCGGTTTGCTCGGATTCTCTCCGCTAATCAACTTGCGAATCTTCGCCCGAACGGCAATCGAGGACTGTTCGCCATCGTCACCATGAACGTGGCTGGAAAAGAAGTAACGAAATTCAAACACGCCGCGCGGCGTGTGCATGTACTTGTTGGTCGTGACTCGCGAGATAGTGGACTCATGCATCTCGATCGCTTCGGCGACGTCCCGCAGCACCATCGGCCGCATGTGCTCCTCACCATGCTCGAGGAACTCGGTTTGGCGCTTGACGATCGTCAGTGCAACCTTGAGCAGCGTCTCGTTGCGGATCTCGAGACTGCGAATCAGCCAGCGTGCTTCCTGTAGCTGGACCTTCAGGGCGTCGTACTCGCCGGTTCGTCCCAGTGAGCCCGCGTAAACGTCATTGACCTTGAGGCGCGGCGCGAGAGAAGAGTTAAGCTCCACGAACCACTCCCCGTCGACCTTCCTGACGAAGACATCGGGCACGACATATTCCGCCGCCGATGCGTAGATCGCCGCGCCGGGGCGTGGATGACAGGCCCGGACGAGCGCGAGCGCCTCGTCGATCTGGTCGTCCGAGGCGCGCATCAGGCGTCTGAGCTGAACATACTGATGATCGGCGACGAGCTCGAGGTGACTCTCGGCAATTTGCCTGGCGAGCTCCAGGCCCGGTGTGTCGCTCGCGAGCTGATTCAGTTGCAGCAGGACGCATTCGCTGACCGATCTGGCGGCAACCCCGACCGGGTCGAGTCTCTGAATCATCCCGAGGATGACCTCGATCTCGTCGAGGTCCGCGATTATGTCCGGTGCCAGCGTCGCCTGAATGTCTTCGAGGCGTTCGTCGAGGTAGCCGTCCTCGTTGATCGCGTCGATGATTGCCTGTCCGATCGTCGTGGTTCTGGTGTCGAGATTCTCGAGCTCGAGCTGCCACAACAGGTGTTCTGCCAGCGACTCCCCGGAGCGATCCGGTTGTTCGAACGTCAGCGTGGGGTCGGCGCTGCGATACGTCTCCGCCGGCCCCGTGCGAGCGACCTCGTCCCACGGCGTTTCCTCGATGGTCGACTCCGCGGTTTCTTCGCTTGCGGGTTGCTCGGGCGCCTCACCGGCAGGCGGATCCTCGGCCTCCAGCATTATGTTCTGTTCGAGGGCGTCCTCGATCTGCGCCTGCAGCTCCATTACCGGGAGCTGCAGCAGCCTGATAGCCTGCTGCAGCTGAGGCGTCATGGTCAGCTGCTGACTCAGTCTGAGCTGTAGAGACGGCTTCAGCATGCGCTTTTTAGCTGGCTAGAGCGAAAACCCTTCGCCAAGATAGACTTCCCTGACATTCTTGTTTGCGAGCACTTCCTCCGGCGTCCCGGAGGCCATCAATTGTCCTTCATTGACGATATACGAGTGACCGCAAATTCCAAGTGTCTCGCGCACATTATGGTCCGTTATCAGCACGCCGATCCCGCGCTGACTCAGGTGGCGAATGATGCGCTGGATATCGAGCACCGAAATCGGGTCGACACCGGCAAAGGGCTCGTCCAGCAACATGAATTTGGGCTCGGTTGCCAGCGCCCGGGCGATTTCGACGCGGCGTCGCTCACCGCCGGACAGGCTGATGCCCGAGCTGTCGCGAACGTGAGCAATGTGCAGCTCTTCGAGCAGCTTCTCGAGCTGCGCCTGACGGTCAGCCCGCCTGAGATCACGACGTGTTTCCAGGATGGCCTTGATGTTGTCCGCCACCGACATGCCGCGAAAAATCGATGCCTCCTGGGGCAGATACCCGAGCCCCAGGCGGGCGCGCTTGTGCACGGGCAGTCTCGTGATATCGCGGCCGTCGAGCTCGATCGTGCCGCGGTCGCAACTGACCAGGCCGACAATCATGTAGAAGGCCGTCGTCTTGCCGGCACCGTTCGGGCCGAGCAGCCCGACGACGTCTCCGCTCTCGATGCTGAGCGACAGCCCCTTGACGACCTCGCGACGCCGGTAGCGCTTGGCGATGCCGCGCGCCTCGAGCTTACTCATGGCGTGACGGGCTCGACTTCCCGATCGGCTGGTTCCTCAGGAGGTGCCAGACGAAGCAGGACGCCGGAGCAGTCCTCCGTCGTGCCGGCGTTGAAGGTCTTGTCGTTGAGGTCGTAAATCCAGTCGCAGCCCATATACTCGTTGGCGCCGAGCACGAGAGTCGCTTGCCCGAGCAGCCTCACCGTGCCGTTACGACTGTCGAAGGAGATGCTCTCGGCGGTGCCGCTGACTTCGGTCTCGCGCTCCGCGATGTAGTCCGACATGACGACCGGGTTGCCGCTGAGCTCGCCGAGAACGAGCTCGTTCGCCTCGAATTCGAACAGAGCCTCGTCAGCCAGAATCTCGGTCGTGTCGAACGCCAGGCGCACGTCTTCAGTCAGGCGCCAGAGGCTGCCGTCGAAGTCATATTTGTTAGTTGCCGCGAGACCCGCTGAAATGATGTTGGTGCCGTCGCTGATTCTGACGCCGACGCAAATGGTCTCGTCACTGCGCGCGTTGCCCGAAGCCGACTCGCAGCTTGCCTCGTAGCCCTGCCGTGCCGCCTCCTGGCCGAACGCGCAGGTGGCGACAAGCACCAGTGCCAGAGGCGTGCTAGCGTGTAGAGCGTATCGAGACATCGGAACCGAGTTTCCAGAAGTCGGTTTGCAAATTCAGCTCGAGCCCTGTGGCGGTGAACTCGGATTGACCTCTACGCATCGTCACTCTCTGATCTGTCGTTGCCAGGAACTCATCTGTGTAGACCAGCAGGTTTTCAGTTTCGAAAACCGTTTGTTCCTGATTCGCGTCCGGCGCATACACGAGCCGAACGTCTTCCTGCAGACGCAAGGACTCCCGGTTTACATCGGCAAGGCCACGCGATGCCGAGATGTTCCAGTGGATGTCCGACTCGGGCGTGTATTCTACGCTCATCCGTTCGAGCACGAAGTTCTCGCCGTCCGCCTGCTGCTCGACCCGATCGGCCCGAATGCGGTAGTAGATCCTGCCGTCGTCGTTGGTCCCGTGCATGACCGCGTCCAGCAGGTAATAACCTTCGGACGCAGGCCCGCGATCGACGCTCGTCGGAGCGGGCTCCTGCGCCACTCGCGCCAGGACCCAGGTCACGAGCGCGGTGCCCGCGAGAATTCCGAAGAGCACCAAATTGCGAGGATTGACAGTCATTTGCGATAGACTAGCAGGCTTACCGGTCGAGCATGAAACCAGACTCAAGTAATGGACCCGAATGAAATTGAAAGCCTGATCGAGCAGGGCCTCGAGGGCGCCAAGGCCAGAGTCGTGACCGACGGCCAGGGCCACTATGAAGCCGTCGTCGTTTGCGCTGAATTCGACGGCAAGCGACGTGTTCCGCGTCACCAGATGGTTTACGCCACGCTCGGGGAGCGCGTGGGACGCGAGATTCATGCGCTCGCGGTCCGGACATTCACTCCCGAGGAGTGGCAGGCCAGCCAGGAATGACCCGGGATCGACTTCCTGACGCGGCCAGGAGTTCGGTCGAAAGGCGCCGATGCAAGAGCTCGAGATAGAAGGCGGCATTCCGCTCGCCGGCGAAATCAGGATTTCAGGCGCCAAGAATGCGGCGCTGCCTGTGCTGTGCGCGAGCCTGCTCGCGGATGGGCCCATTCGGCTGAACAACGTGCCCGAGGTCGCGGATGTCAGCACGACCGTCAAGCTGTTGCGGCTGCTCGGGGTCGAGGTCTCATCCGACTCCGGATCCGAGATCGTGCTCGACCCGTCCGACGTGACGAGCTTTGTCGCCCCGTACGAGCTCGTAAAGACCATGCGCGCGTCGATTCTGACGCTCGGTCCGCTGCTCGGCCGCTACGGTCAGGCAGATGTCTCACTGCCTGGCGGATGCGCCATCGGAGCGCGTCCGGTCGATCTGCATGTCAGCGCGCTCAAGTCGATGGGCGCGAGCATCGAGATATCCGAGGGCTACATCCGTGCCAGGGCGAAAGAGCTGCGCGGTGCACGGCTCGTGCTCGACACGGTCACGGTGACCGGCACGGAGAATCTGCTGATGGCTGCCGTGCTGGCGCGCGGTGAGAGCCTTATCGAGAACGCTGCGCGCGAGCCGGAGGTCCTCGACCTCGCCAATTTTCTGGTCGCGATGGGCGCGAGGATCGAAGGTGCGGGCACGGCGCAAATCCACGTGCAGGGCGTCGACAAACTGGAAGGCCTCGAATATGAGGTCATGCCCGATCGGATCGAGTCCGGTACTTACCTGGTCGCCGCGGCGGTTACCGGGGGGCGGATCACGATTCGCAAAACGATTCCGGATACACTCGATGCGGTCCTGCAAAAGCTGACTGACGCCGGGGCCGATATCGAGGTGGGGCCCGACTGGGTGAGCCTCGACATGGGTGGACGACGGCCCGTCTCCGTCGACGTCTCGACGGCCCCCTATCCCGGCTTTCCGACCGATATGCAGGCCCAGTTCTGCGCCCTGAACGCGATCGCCGATGGTTCCGGAACGATTACCGAAACGATCTTCGAGAACCGCTTTCAGCATGCGCTGGAGCTGCAGCGCCTCGGAGCCGATATCACTGTGCGCGGCAAGACGCTCGTCATCCGCGGCGTCGAATTTCTGACCGGCGCGCCGGTTATGGCGACGGATCTCCGGGCATCGGCGTCGCTGGTCGTGGCGGGGCTGGCTGCCCGCGGCACGACGCGGGTCGGGAGGATCTACCACATCGACCGCGGCTACGAGCGCCTCGAGGAGAAGCTGACCGATCTCGGGGCCCGGATCCGGCGGCTGACGAATTGACCGCATGAACCCCGTCTCGGCGCCTCGCGCGGCCGGGCCACAGGCGAGATCCGGATCGATGCTTCGGCTATCCGTTGGTGGTCAGCTTTGGCAGACGGCGTGTATAATTAACAGCTATCCAAGTGGTTGGCTCGACCTCGTTGCGGAACTTCGACGGCGGACGGTGCCGGCAAAAACAAACGCTAAGTGCGAATCCGGGGGCAGGTGCCAGGCCTCCCCGAACGGCTAGGAGTGCTTAATGACTGACAGTTCGGGGCTTACGCGGCGCCACTTTCTGACGGCTGCGACAGCCGTGACGGCCGGTGCCGGTGCGGCAGCTACCGCAGTGCCCTTCGTTTCCTCATTCAAACCGAGTGCCCGTGCGCAGGCGCTGGGCGCGCCGGTGCAGAGGGATATCAGCCGGCTCGAGCCGGGCGCGATGGTCCGCGTCGAATGGCGCGGCCGGGTGATATTCATCGTCCGCCGCACCGAGGCGATGCTCGCGAAGCTGGGCGAGCTGGCCGGACTGCTCGCCGATCCCAATTCCGAGAACGTCGAGCAACAGCCGGAGTATGCAGCGAACGAGTTCCGGAGCATCAAGCCGGAGTATCTCGTCGTCGAGGGTGTCTGCACGCACTTCGGCTGTGCGCCGGTGGCACGGTTCGAGCTCGGGCCGGCTGATCTGGGTGCCGACTGGCCCGGCGGGTTCTTCTGTCCGTGCCACGGTTCCAAGTTCGACCTGGCGGGCCGCGTCTTCAGCAGCGTGCCGGCGCCGACGAATCTCGTTGTGCCGCCCCATCGCTTCGTCAACGAAACGATGATCCTCATTGGCGTCGATGAGGGGAGCGCATAGATGGCCGCATCCGAAGCAGACATCCGCAATCGCCTGGGGCGAAATATTGCCGCACTAGGCGAGTGGGTCGATAAGCGCTTCCCGATGACGAAGCTCCTCAAGGAGCACGCGACCGAGTACTACGCGTCGAAGAATTTCAACTTCTGGTATGGCTTCGGCGTGCTTGCCACGGTCGTGCTCGTTCTGCAGCTCGTGACCGGCATCTTCCTGACGATGAACTACAAGCCGTCCGCCGCCGAGGCGTTCGCGTCAGTGGAATACATCATGCGCGATGTCGAGTGGGGCTGGCTGATCCGCTACCTGCACTCCACCGGGGCGTCGGCGTTCTTCGTCGTGGTCTATCTGCACATGTTCCGCGGACTCATGTATGGCTCGTACAAGAAGCCGCGTGAGCTCGTCTGGATTATTGGCATGTTCATCTACCTCTGCCTGATGGCAGAGGCGTTCTTCGGCTACATCCTGCCGTGGGGCAACATGTCCTACTGGGGCGCGCAGGTCATCGTCAACCTGTTTGGCACAGTGCCCTGGATCGGCGAGGGCATCGCCGAATGGATTCGCGGTGATTTCTACATCTCGGACATCACGCTGAATCGCTTCTTCGCGTTCCATGTCATCGCGATGCCGCTGATGCTCGTGTTGCTGGTGGTGATTCACATCATGGCGCTGCACGAGGTCGGCTCGAACAATCCCGACGGCATCGAGATCAAGGAGCATAAGGGTCCGGACGGCAAGCCTCTCGACGGCGTTGCCTTCCATCCGTATCACACGAGCAAGGACCTCGTGATCATCGTCGTGTTCCTGATCGCATTCGCCGGCGTGGTTTTCTTCGCTCCGGAGATGGGCGGACTGTTCCTCGAGTACGCCAACTTCGATCAGGCCAATACGCTGGTCACGCCGGAGCACATCGCGCCCGTCTGGTATTTCACGCCGTTTTACGCAATTCTCCGCGCCGTGGATAACAAGCTGCTCGGAGCGGCGCTCATGGGAGGTGCCGTGCTGCTGCCGTTCTTCCTGCCCTGGCTCGATCGCTGCCGCGTCAAGTCGGTTCGCTATCGAAGCTGGATCTACAAGACTGCGCTCGGCCTTTTCGCAGTCAGCTTCCTGGCGCTCGGTTACCTGGGTTTGCAGGCAGTCACGCCTCTGTACAAGACGCTCTCGCAGCTCTTCACCGGAATCTACTTCGCGTTCTTCATCCTCATGCCGTATTACTCGGCTATCGAGAGGACCAAACCCGTGCCGACGCGAGTCACGAAATGAGGTTCAGAGCGACACTTCTGCTGATCGGATGCTGTCTGGCAGCGGCTGCCTCCGCGCAACACGGCGCCGAGCTCGATCACGCCAACAACGACGTGTCTGATGTCGCCTCCCTGCAGCGCGGCGCCGGATACTTCGTCAATTACTGCCTTGGCTGTCACTCGGCCCAGTACGTCAGATACAACACGCTGGCCGAAGACTTGCAGTTGAGCGAGAGCCAGCTGATGGAAAACCTGATGTTCACGGGTGAGCGCCCGTTCGACACGATGAGCATCGCCATGGACCCGGAAGATGCGGCGCGCTGGTTCGGTACCGCGCCGCCGGATCTGTCGCTGATCGCGCGCAGCCGCGGCACGGATTACGTTTATACTTTTCTCAACAGTTTTTATGTCGACGAGTCGAGCCCCACGGGGGTCGACAACATGGTGCTCGAGGGGACCGCGATGCCGCATGTCCTCTGGGAGCTCCAGGGTGTCCAGGAGGCACACTACGAGGAAGACCCTGCGCACGAGGGCGAGGAGCACATGGTTCTCGAGCTCGCTGAGCCGGGCATGCTGAGCGAGGAGGAATATCACGACGTCGTCCGTGACATTGTGAACTTTCTCGATTACATCTCTGAGCCGATGCAGCTCGAGCGACAAAGACTCGGCGTGCGTGTGATCGGGTTCCTGCTCGTGTTGCTGCTTATTTCCTATATGCTAAAGAAAGAGATCTGGAGAGACGTTGACTGACCCGATCTTGCATGAGTCCGTACCGGGAGCTGCTCAATGGCCATCACTCCGCAGCATCAGTTCGTGATGACGCTGTTCTCGAAGGCAAATGATCCCTGGAGCCATCGCACGCGCCTCGTGCTGTGCGAGAAGAGCATCAGCATCGATATCGTCAATGTAGACGAAGGCGACCTCCCGGAAGATCTGCTCGACCTGAATCCGTACAACAGCGTGCCGACCCTCGTCGATCGCGACCTCGTGCTCTACGACTCACGGGTGATCATCGAATATCTGGACGAGCGGTTTCCGCATCCTCCACTGATGCCTGTCGATCCCGTGACGCGCGCACAGTTCCGGCTGGCCCTGTACCGGATCGAGAAGGACTGGTACTCGCTGGCTGACGACCTGCTCGCCGTCGCCGATCGCAAGCCGCCTGCCCGCGCTGCCCGGGCACTCGAGGAAAGCGTGCTCTCGAGCGTGGACATTTTTGCGGCCAAGACTTTCTTTCTCAGCGACGAGTTTTCGCTCGTCGACTGCACGATTGCGCCGATACTCTGGCGTCTGCCGGCTTTCGGGATTTCGCTTCCGGCTAAAGCCAGGCCGATTCGGAACTATATGGATGAGGTCTTCTCACGGCCGTCGTTCCAGGCCAGCCTCACCGAGGTCGAGCAAGAGATCAGGCAGTAGCCTGAGGCCGGTAGGCAATGGCCGAGAGGCCGGTAAGCTCACAGCGACCGTATCTGCTCCGCGCGATGCACGAGTGGATGGTGGATAACGGGCTGACGCCTCATATCGTGGTGGACGCCGGCTCGGCAAAACTCAATGTCCCGCCCGAGAATATCAAGGACAACAAGATCGTTCTCAATGTCAGCTATGCCGCAACGCGCGGACTGGTTATCGGCAACGATACCGTTGCATTCGAAACCCGGTTCAGCGGCGTCCCGAGGGCGATCAACGTGCCGGTGGAATGCGTGCTGGGCATCTATGCGCGCGAAAGCGGGCAGGGCATGGTATTCACCGAAGAGGCGGGCACGCCTCCCGACGATTCCGGTCCCGGTCCCGCAGAAACGAAGCGGCCCCAGCTCAAGGTCGTGAAGTGAGTGATCTAGCCTCCGGTAAAGGCCTGGTCGATCAGATCACAGAGGCAGTGCACGATCAGCAGATGCACCTCCTGGATCCTTGCCGTCCGATCGGAGGGAACGCGCAACTCGACGTCTGACGGCACGAGAGCCTGACCAATCGTGCCCCCGTCCCGGCCGGTCAGGGCAACGATCGACATGTCGCGCTCGTGCGCTGCGGTAATGGCATCGAGCACGTTACCCGAGTTCCCCGAAGTTGAAATGGCGAGCAGGACATCGCCTGCTCGGCCGAGCGAGCGCACCTGACGCGAGAACACGGAGCCGAACCCGTAATCGTTGCCGACCGCAGTCAGCGTCGAGCTGTCTGTCGTCAGGGCGATCGCCGAAAGGCCGGACCGCTCTGCCTCGAAGCGCCCGAGCAGCTCAGCCGAGAAATGCTGCGCGTCGGCCGCGGAGCCGCCGTTGCCGCAGCTCAGGATCTTGCCGCCCTTGCGCAGACTTCTGATCATTACCTCTGCAGCCCGCGTGATCTCGGGGGCAAGCGTCAGGGAAGCATGCTTGGTTTCGATGCTCTCCGTGAAGTGACTCTCGACTCTGTCTTCCATGCCGGCATTGTGCCCTCAAGCCGCATCGAACGCACTCCTGATCCAGCGCATCCGGGGTTGATTCGAGTCGATTTCGTCGAAGCCGATGACGTCGAAGCGTATTGGCCGGTCATGCCACTGGTTATGCCGCATGAGAAAGTGACGCGTCGCATTGACGATGCGCCTGCGCTTGCCGGCTCCGATGCTGGCCAGGGAGCTGCCGCCGTGTCCCCGCGCCTTGACCTCTACGATCACGAGCCCGCTGCCGTCGCTGGCAACGAGATCCAGCTCGCCCAGCCTGCAGCGATAGCGTCGGGCAATGATGGTCAGGCCCTGGTGCTCGAGAAACCTGGCCGCGCGCGCCTCCCAGGCCTCGCCGACGGCCGGCGAGTCCGGCCCGCGGCTCATCGCGCAGTTAACGGAACACCGCTGACCGGTTCGAGCGCGACGGGGCGGCCGCCCTGAAATTCAGCAAACGGAAGCAGCCGCCGAACCCTTCCGCCCTGATCCACGAACAGATCTCCCGTGGCGCCCGACAGGCGCCATGCCGTGTTGCCGCTCGCGCTCAACGGGCCGATCAACTGATAGGCGTCGTAGCCGAACGCGAACAGTCGCTGCTGTTGCCTGGCGCTCGTTGTCGTGAATGCGCTCAGCGTGGCAGCGGCCGGACGCCCTCCGGCATCGGGTGCGACGAGCAGCGGCAGATCGGTGAAGATAAGCCCGTTCAGATCCGTGTCGTTGCCGGGACGGGCGGGGTCGTAGATTTCCGACGTGGCATAAGTTGTCAGGACGTTCGGGTCCGCATCGTTGTCCCGCAGCAGCGGTACGAGCAGACGGCCGACGACGGGCCCTGCCTGCACGAAGACCATGTCGATATCGGCGCGCCGCCGGGGCTCGAACTCGACCGATAAGCCGAGGTTTGCCCGCAGCCGGTCATACCGCGTTTCGCTCTGCGTAATGTTCAGCAGCTCCTCGATCGGAGCAGTCAGGTTCGGCGAACCGACCACGTAGGCGACGGAGTTGATCAGTTGCCCGCCGCGTGATTCGAAGGCCTCGCGGAACCGGTTCATTATCCGGTAGCCGCGGTCGTCGCTCGAGAACAGCGCCACGGCGGTCTGATGCCCGTTCGCGATCGCCCGGGCCGCAATCGCCTCGATTTCGTCGTCGGAGGATAGGGCGAACTGATAGAAGTTCGATGCCGGCGTGGATTGTGCCGTGCCGAGGTTGAGCGCCAGCGTCGGCACGAAGCCGGCCTGGGATTGAACGCGCCCGACCTCGTCCGGCAGCAGCGGCCCGACGATGAAGTCCGCGCCCTCGATCTGCGCGGTCAGAAAGCTCTCGACGCTGCCCCGTTGCGCGGTGTCGTAGACCCGGATCGATGTGTCATCGGCAAACCCGCTCGCAAGGTGCGCGGCAAAGAAGCCGTCTCTGACGGCCAGCGCCTCAGCGCGCCGGGCCGAGGTGAGCGGCAGCAGCAACGCGATGCGGCCGGGACGCGCGCCCTCGCGGCGCGAGGCCGCCAGAATCTCGGCGAGTATGCCGCCGGTTGCGGGATGATTCGTGAATTCATCGCGCCAGCCGATCAGCGCGTCCAGGAGCCGGGAGTCCTCACTGGAGAATCGCGTCAGCGGCGCCAGCGCGAGCCATCCGTCGACGATGGTGTCGCCCGTCCTGGTGTCGGCGCTGCCCTGACTGAACGGCAGGCTCAGCCCGTCCCAGATGCGCTGCTGGTTCGCGCCGATGGCGGCTGGCGTGTCGAGCCAGATTTCCCGCTCTACCAGCAGCTGGACGGCCTCGACCGTGCGGCCCAGGGCAAACAGGGCTTCGGCGCGCACGGCGGCAACCGCGGTGTCGAACTGACCGGCGGGGGCGCCGGTGACGAAGTCGAGCACGGCCATGGCGGCCTCGGCGTCGCCGAGCGCCACCTCGACCCGGGCCAGCTCGATCTCGAAGCGCCGCCGTTGATCGCCGACTGCTCGCGTCGCGAGATCCGCATAGCGTGTGCGCGCCAACTCGAGATCGCCGCGCTCGAACGCAGCCTGTGCCTCTGCCGCACGCGCAGCCACGTCGACGGGCGCGGCCGGGGGCGCCAGCGAACAGCCGGCAAGCAGCAGTGCGCAGACGCCGATTAAACTGTAGGCATGGAATCGCATCGGCACCTCGCAAAGTAAGCAAATCTCGTGGCAAATGCCAGGACAGAATCTGCAGGGAATCTCTACGTTGTCGCGACCCCGATCGGCAACCTCTCTGATTTGAGCGCCAGGGCCAGGGAGGTTCTCGGCATGGTCGACCTGGTCGCGGCCGAGGATACCCGAAGAGCCGGCAAGCTCATGCAGCATCTCGGCCTCGACCGGCGGCTCGTTTCATTGCACGAGCACAATGAGCAGGAACAGGTGGCCAGGCTCGTGTCCGAGCTCGGGCAGGGCCGCAGCATCGCCCTGATCTCTGATGCCGGGACGCCGCTGATCAGCGACCCCGGACTACGGCTGGTTGCCACGGCACAGGCCACGGGTATCGACGTCGTGAGCATCCCCGGACCATCGGCCGTCACGGCGGCTCTGAGCATTTCCGGTCTGGCGACGGACCGGTTCGCCTTCGAGGGCTTTCTGCCCCGCAAGCGACAGCGGCGCCGCGACCGGCTCGAGACGCTGAGGACGGAGCCGCGGACCCTCGTGTTTTTCGAGTCGGTCCACAGGATTTCCGCCACCTTCGAAGACCTGGTTGCGGTGTTCGGGGCGGAGCGCCGGGCAGCCCTGGCGCGGGAGCTGACCAAGCTGCACGAGCAGCTGATGGCGGGTTCCATCGGCGACATCGCGGCCGCGCTCGGCACAGAGGTGCCGCTGCTCGGCGAATTCGTCATTGTCGTTGCCGGCGCCGACAGTGAGCCGATGGCCGGTGATGAAGAGATCCTGCGCGTTTATCGCCTGCTGGCGGAGGCGTTGCCCCCGTCGCGCGCGGCTGCGCTCTGCGCCAAGATCACGGGGCGTCCAAGGAGCGAGATTTACGCGCTGACCCGAAAGTGATCGGGCACTTGCAGCTTGGTTAGGAGTCTATAAGCTAAGCAACGGGAGCCGGCCGAGCAGTCGCTGGGAGCAATCCTGGAGGAAAGTCCGGGCTCCATTGGGCAGGGTGCCAGGTAACGCCTGGGGAGCGCGAGCTCACGGCCAGTGCAACAGAAAGGATACCGCCGGATTCGTCCGGTAAGGGTGAAATGGTGCGGTAAGAGCGCACCGCGCTCGTGGCAACACCGAGCGGCGAGGTAAACCCCACCCGGAGCAAGACCGAATAGGGAAGCGTTGAGTGTGCCCACACGAGCTTCCGGGTAGGTCGCTTGAGGCGTTCGGAGACGGGCGCCCCAGATGAATGACTGCTCTCGACAGAACCCGGCTTACAGGCCGGCTCCCGTCTTTTCTTTGACCGCGCCGCTTCACTTGCCCCGGGCAGCGCCGGTGTCGCTCTCGGCATGGCCTGGCGCTTTCGGCGTCGCGTGCCGCGCTTTCGGCGTCGCGTGCCGCGCTTTCGGGATGGCGTGGCGCTCTCGGCGTCGCGTCCCTGCGGGACGCTTGCCTGTCGCGCCATCGGCGTCGCTGCGCTTGCCTTGGCTAAACCCCTGTCATGCAAAAGAAATTTTGCCGGATCGCGGTTGACAGCCGGACGCAGCTGTCCCTATAGTGCGCGGAGTGGAAAAAAGTGGGAAAAAGTGGGGTTTATTAGTTTCCGATGTTTCGTGGTCCCTCCAAGGTCACCCTCGATGCAAAGGGGCGGCTGGCCATACCGAGCCGCCACCGAGAGCGCATTCTAACGCGCTCCGATGGTGCTCTGGTTGCAACGATCGATCGGGATTATTGCCTGCTGCTTTACCCGTTGCCCGACTGGGAGGAAATCGAACGCAAGCTCGTGAGATTGCCTTCGTTGCATAAGGACGCACGCAAGCTGCAGCGCCTGATGCTCGGGTATGCCACGGAACTAGAAATGGACAACCAGGGACGCATTCTGCTCCCCCGCGAGCTCCGCGAGTTCGCCGGGCTCGAACAAAAGGCCATGTTGATCGGGCAGGGCAACAAGTTCGAGCTGTGGGATGAGCAGCGGTGGAATGACCGCCGCGATGAATGGTTGGCCGGAGACGACAGCGATTACAAGGATCTGCCCGCAGAGCTCGAATCACTGTCGTTGTAGGGCCCGCGGTGCGGCCCGTGAATGAGCATCAGCCTGTGCTTCTGACGGAGGCGCTGGCTGGTTTGGCGGTAATAAAAGAAGGCTGCTACGTGGATGGCACGTACGGACGCGGGGGGCATAGTGCGGCGATTCTGGCGAAGCTCGGGCCCGAGGGCAGGCTGCTTGCGCTCGACAAGGACCCCGAAGCTGTCGCCGACGCGAAGCAGCGGTTTCAGACAGATACTCGGTTCGCAATCAGGCATGCGGGTTTCGAGGACATGCGCGACATCGTCGCCGAACATTTCGGTAGTCGCGCTGTCCTCGGTGTTTTGCTCGATCTCGGCGTCTCATCGCCGCAGCTCGATTGCGCCGAGCGAGGTTTCAGTTTCCAGAGCGAAGGATCGCTCGACATGCGCATGAATCCTGAGGCAGGTCGTACCGCAGCAGAGTGGATCAGCGGTGTTTCCGAGGCCGATCTCGCGTCGGTCCTGCGACGATTCGGCGAGGAGCCGCGCGCCAGGCGTATTGCCCGGGCCATCTGCGCGGCCAGGGCCGACAGCCCGATCGAGACGACGCGCCAGCTCGCGGAGGTCGTCGAGCACGCCGTGCCGCGCGACCGGAAGAGCCGGATCCATCCCGCGACCCGCGTGTTTCAGGCGATTCGGATCGCCGTCAACGACGAGCTCGCCGCGCTGGACCGAGGCCTTGCCGCCGCCGTCGAGATCCTGGCCGAAGGCGGCCGCCTGGTCGTGATCAGCTTTCACTCGCTCGAGGATCGAATCGTCAAGCGCTTCATTGCACGCGAGTCCAGGGGTGATCCCGCCTATGCCGGTCTCCCGTCGATGCCCCCTGAGGCCAGGCCACGGCTCAGCCCCGTCGGCAAGCTCGTGCGGCCTGGCGAAATAGAGCTCGAGTCGAACCCGCGGTCGCGCAGCGCCCGCCTCCGGGTCGCGGAGAAACTCGTCGAGGCCGCAGCCGTATGAGGCTCGTCATTCTCGAGATCGTCCTGGTCGTCGTTCTGACTGCAGGAATTGTCGCTACCGGCGTCGAGCTCGTGACGACAGAGCATGAGTCGCGGCGGTTGTTTCAGGAACTCGAGGCGCTCAGGCGCGAGCAGGACCGGCTGCACGACGACTGGACGGCGCTGCGGCTGGAGGTCTCGACCCTCGCGGGCCATGCCGAGATCGACCGCGTCGCGCGCGATGAGCTCGGGCTGGTAGAGCCCGAGCAGCGACAGGTGTACCTCGAGGTGGAGGTCGTGCCTTGAACCGCCGTCGCAAGGCGCCCGCGCTCGCGACCTGGAGGAGCCGGCTGCTGCTCGGCCTGTTCGTCTTTGCTGCGCTGGCGCTCGAGGCGCGTCTCGTCTGGCTGCAGCTGTTCGAGAGCGAATTCCTGTCCGCCGAGGGCGACCAGCGGCAGCAGCGCGTCGTCGAGGTCCCGGCTCATCGCGGCCTGGTCCGGGATCGGCACGGAGAGCCGCTCGCGGTCAGCACGCCCGTCGACAACATCATCGTCGATCCGCAGCGAATCGCGCTCGAGCGCGATCACATCTACGAGCTTGCCGCTGCGCTCGGCATGGCCGGCGAGGAGCTCGAGCGCGAGGTCACGCGGCGCCACGATCGGCAATACTACGCTGTGGCCCGGCGCCTGGCTCCGGCCGAAGCGGCACCCATCATCGAGCTCGGAATTCCCGGCGTCTGGTCGGAGCGCGAATACAAGCGGTTCTATCCTCAGGCCGAGGTGACCTGCCATCTGGTCGGGTTTGCCGGCGATGACGACGTCGGCCAGGAAGGACTGGAGTATC
Source organism: Gammaproteobacteria bacterium (assembly GCA_036526155.1). Classification (GTDB taxonomy): domain Bacteria; phylum Pseudomonadota; class Gammaproteobacteria; order Steroidobacterales; family Rariloculaceae; genus DATCZB01. The sequence continues at coordinate 2,431 of DATCZB010000280.1, read as the reverse complement.
TTTTCGATGCCCGACTGGCCGGCGAGAATGGCAGCAAGCGCGTGCTCCGGGACGAGCGCGGCCGCTTCCTCGCCGACGTCGAGCAGATCAGGCCGGCCCGGGCCGGCCGCGACATTCGGGCCAGCATCGACCTGCGGCTGCAGTATCTGGCCTACCGGGCACTCAAGGCGGCGGTTCAGGAGGCAGGCGCCAGCTCCGGTTCTCTGGTCTTGCTCGATGTGCAGACCGGAGAGGTTCTGGCACTCGCGAACCAGCCGGCCTGCAATCCCAATGACCCGATGCAGCGAGCTCGCGCCGACCTCTATCGAAATCGGGCGATCACGGATCCGATCGAGCCGGGTTCGACCAACAAGCCGCTGATTCTCGCAGCGGCGCTCGCCAGCGGGCGCTACACGCCTGAAACCGTGCTCGATGTGCCGAGGGTGCTCGAGGTTGCCGGGCGCGCCGTCACCGACGACGAGTATGGCCCGCACGGAGCCATCTCGGTCACCGAGATCCTGGCTCGGTCCAGCAGTGTCGGGCTTGGCCTGATCGGTCTCGATCTCGAACCGCTCGATATGTGGTCGACGCTCAGGGCTTTCGGCTTTGGTGGTCCCACCGACAGCGAGCTCGGTTCTCTCGAGTCGCACGGCACCCTGCAGCATTATTCTTCCTGGGGCAAGATCGGTCAGGCGACCATGTCCTACGGCTATGGGCTCTCGGTGACCGCGCTGCAGCTGGCCAGGGCCTATGCCGCGATTGCTGCCGGCGGGCTGCTGCCGCCGGTCTCGTTCGAGGCGCTGGACGAGCAGCCGGAACGAACTCGCATCATCGATGCCGGGATTTCCGCCGACCTGCTGACCATGCTCGAGGTCGTCGTGTCGGACCAGGGCACGGCCCAGCGTGCGGACGTTCCTTTCTATCGCGTCGCCGGCAAGACCGGGACGGCGCGAGTGGCTGACTCGGGCAGTTATTCACGGAATCGGTATCACGCCGTCTTTGCGGGAATTGCTCCGGTCAGCGAGCCGCGATTCGCCGCAGTCGTCATCATCAATGACCCGCGCGGCCGGTACTATGGTGGTGAGGTTGCCGCCCCGGTTTTCGCCGAAGTCATGCGCACGGCGCTCCGGACTTACGGCGTGCCGCGCGATGCAGCGCATGAGCCGACGCGGGTCTCCCTCGCAGAGGCCTTGCGATGATGGCCTCCGTCGTCGCCGCGATGACGCTCGGCGAGCTGCTCGGCCCGGCGGCCGGCGCGCATGCCTCGGTCGCCGTCACCGATCTGGTGAGCGACAGCCGCCAGGTGACGCCGGGCGCTGCGTTCGTTGCGCTTGCCGGCGAGAGCCGTCACGGTCTCGATTTCGCCGCTGATGCGATCTCCGCCGGTGCGCGCATCGTGGTCTACGAGCCGCCCGCTGAGACCGGCAGCATCCCGTCGGCTGCGGTCGCCGTCCCCGATCTGCGCCAGCAGCTCGGTGAGCTCGCCCGACGATTCTTCGGGCGCAACCGGTCGCCCGACGGGCTGATAGGGGTGACCGGCACCAACGGCAAGACCACGGTTGCCTGGCTCATCGCCCGGGGCCTCGAACGTCTCGGCGAGCCGTGCGCCTACCTCGGCACCCTTGGTTATGGTTTGCCGGAGCAGCTGAAGCCACAGGCGTTGACGACTCCCGATTGCCTGACGCTGCACAGGGAGCTGGCCGAGATCGACCTCGACCGCGCCGTGCTCGAGGTGTCCTCGCACGCGCTGGCGCAGGATCGGGTTGCGGGTGTCGGGTTTGCGGTGGCCGTGTTCACCAACCTGACCCGCGACCATCTGGATTGGCACGGCTCGATGGAAGCCTACTTCGAGGCCAAGGCAAGACTGTTCGAGCGCGAAGAGCTCGAGGCAGCGGTGATCAACGTCGGCGACGCCTATGGGGCCACGCTCGTGCCGCGGCTCGCGCCCGATACGCGCGCCATTACCGTTGCGGTCGGGTCCGGCTCGCGAGCGGAGCTTCGCGCCGATTGCGCCAGTCGCGGGCTCGCCGGTGTCGCGCTCGATGTCACGGGCGCCTTCGGCAACGCCACTCTCGAGTCGCCGTTGCTCGGTGACTTCAACGCCGAAAACCTCATGAACGCGCTCGGCGCGCTGCTCGCGCTGGGTCACGAGCTCGACGCCGCGGCCGATGCGCTGGCCGGCGCGTCACCGCCACCGGGTCGCATGGAAGTCTTTGGCGGCACTGCCGGTCGTCCCTGGGTCGTCGTCGACTACGCGCACACGCCGGCTGCTCTGGCTCGAGTGCTGAGTCTCGTCGGGTCGATCGGCAACGGCTCGTTGACCTGCGTATTCGGTTGCGGCGGGGACCGCGATCGCGGCAAGCGCGCGGAAATGGGCGCCGCGGCGGCCCGGCTTGCGGATCATGTCGTGTTGACCGACGACAATCCGCGGTCCGAGGATCCTGCCGCGATC
>DATCZB010000279.1:0-3589 GCA_036526155.1 Gammaproteobacteria bacterium | reverse complement strand
AGCTCGGAGTCGGGTGGCGACAAGGCCAAGGCCGGCGGCAGCTCGGAGTCGGGTGGCGACAAGCCAAAACCGTCCGATGACAAGAAGCCGGCCAAAGGCAAGGGCAAGGGCACCGAGGCAGCCTAGTTGTTCAAGCATTTCGTCACAGCGCTCAGGCGGTATCTCGTCGCGGGGCTCTTGATCTGGGTACCGCTCGCCGCGACCGTTCTGATCTTTTCCCTGTTGCTCGGGTTTGCCGATCGCGCGCTGTTGCTGCTGCCCCAGGATTTGCGCGAGAGCCTGCTCGACCTGCAGATTCCGGGTCTCGGTGCGATCCTGGCCATTACGCTGCTGCTGACCACGGGTTTTCTCGGCGCCAACCTGATCGGGCGCCGACTCGTCCACACCTACGAGCGAATCCTCGACCGGATCCCGCTGGTGCGTTCGGTCTACGGCTCGATCAAGCACTTCGCCGAGATCGTCTTCAGCGAGGACGGGACTTCATTCAAGAAAGTGCTGCTGATCGAGTACCCGCGCAAGGGGCTCTACAGTCTCTGTTTCCTGACCTCCGAGAATCCCCTTGAGGTCCAGCATCGCACGGGCGAAGAGGTCGTCACCGTGTTCCTGCCGACGACACCCAACCCGACATCGGGTTTCATGCTGTTCGTTCCGCGCAGGGACATCGTCGAGCTCGACATGGCCGTCGACGATGCGCTCAAGCTGATCATCTCGCTCGGCGTCGTCGTGCCCAAATGGAGCGCGCGGCACCCCGAGAGCAAGCTTGCAGGGCCCGGGGCGACCCCTTAACATCCGCCCCCGTTCCGAACGCCCCGCCGAGCCGCGAAACCCATGTCGATGCGCAGCCATTACTGTGGTCAGATCGACCGATCCCTGATCGGCCAGACACTCTCGGTTGCGGGCTGGGTGCATGGCCGGCGGGATCATGGCGGCGTCATCTTTATCGACCTGCGCGACCGTTCCGGTCTCCTGCAGGTCGTCTTCGATCCGGATCAGGCCGAGATATTTGCCGAGGCCGAGCGCGTGCGCGGCGAATATGTGCTCGGCGTCAGCGGCCGCCTGCGCGAGCGCCCCGACGGCATGATCAACGACAAGATCGCCAGCGGCGAAGTCGAGCTCGTGGCGGAAACGCTCGAGGTGTTCAGCCGGGCCAAGACGCCACCGTTTCATCACGACGAGAATGCGAGCGAGGAAATTCGCCTGCGCTACCGCTATCTGGATCTGAGGCGCGAAGAGATGCAGCGCAACATTCGGTTGCGGCATTCGATCACCCGCGCGCTGCGCGAGTTTCTCGACGAGGCCGGCTTCATCGACATCGAGACCCCGATGCTGACCAAGACGACGCCCGAAGGCGCGCGCGACTATCTCGTGCCGAGCCGCACGCATCCGGGCAGCTTCTTTGCCCTGCCGCAGTCGCCGCAGCTGATGAAGCAGTTGCTCATGATGTCGGGCATGGATCGCTACTACCAGATCGTCAAATGCTTCCGCGACGAGGACCTCAGAGCCGACCGGCAGCCGGAGTTCACCCAGCTCGACATCGAGACCTCATTCATGGATCAGGAAGCCATCACGACGATGATGGAGGAGCTGATCCGGCAGTGCTTCTCGACCGTGCTCGGAGTCGAGCTGCCGAATCCTTTTCCGCGCATGCCGTACTACGAGGCCATGGAGATTTACGGCAGCGACAAGCCCGATCTGCGCAACCCGCTCCGGCTGGTCGAGGTCGGCGACCTGCTCGAGTCGGTCGAGTTCAAGGTGTTCGCCGGGCCTGCGGCCGATCCCGGCAGCCGCGTCGCCGCGCTGCGCCTGCCGCGTGGTGGGGAGCTGACGCGCAAGGAAATCGACGACTACACGGCCTTCGTCGGCCGCTACGGGGCGAAGGGCCTGGCCTACATCAAGGTCAACGATATCGCTGCGGGTCGCGACGGTCTGCAGTCGCCGATCCTCAAGTTCCTGCCCGACGAGGCCGTCGAGGGCATCCTCGAGCGAACCGGGGCGGAAGACGGAGACCTGGTCTTTTTTGGCGCCGACAAGCGGACCGTGGTCAACGATTCGTTGAGCGCACTGCGCGAGCAGCTCGGCAAGGACCGCGGCCTCGTCGCCGACGGCTGGGCGCCGCTGTGGGTGGTCGACTTCCCGATGTTCCTCGACGACGGTGAGGGCGGCTGGGATGCCGTGCATCATCCGTTCACCCGGCCGCAAGGCGTGACGCCCGAAGAGCTCAAGGCGTCGCCCGGCACGGCAATGTCGGCCGCTTACGACATGACGCTGAACGGCAACGAGATAGGTGGCGGCTCGATCCGTATTCACTCGCCCGAGATGCAGTCGGCCGTGCTCGAGATCCTCGGAATCGGCGCCGAGGAAGCCGAGGCCAAGTTCGGTTTCCTGTTGACGGCGCTGGGCTATGGCTGCCCGCCGCACGGTGGTATCGCTTTCGGACTCGATCGCATCGTCATGCTCATGGCCGGGGCCTCGAGCCTGCGGGACGTGATTGCGTTTCCCAAGACGCAGACGGCCAACGATCTGCTCACGGGCGCGCCGGGACCGGTCGACGCCGGGCAGCTCAGGGAGCTGAGCCTGCGGGTGCGCAAGCCGTCGGGTGACTGAGACGCCTGATCAGGGCAAGCGCTACCGCCGGCCCGAGTCGGTTCTCGTCATCATTCATACCCGCGCGCTCGATTGCCTCGTGCTCGAGCGCGTCGCGCCTGCGGATTTCTGGCAATCTGTGACCGGCACGCTGGGCTGGAGCGAGATGCCGGCCGAGGCGGCGTCCCGCGAGGTCCGCGAGGAGACCGGTCTGGGTTCGGCCGGCCTGCGTGAGGCCGGGGTGACGCGCCGGTTTCCGATTCTGCCGGCCTGGCGGGATCGTTATGCGCCCGGCGTGGTCGAAAATACCGAGCATCTCTTTTTTCTGGAGGTGGCCGAAATGCGGGAAATCACTCTGAATCCCGCCGAGCATCGAGGCTATCGCTGGCTGACGCTCGGCGATGCGATCGGCACGGTGTCCTCCTGGACCAACCGCGAGGGTCTGGAACGCCTGCGAAGCCGGCGGGAGGTGCCGTGAGCGAAGCCGTGATCGTCGCCCATGGGCTCTGGTTTCCGGGCGTGGAGACCAAGCTGCTCAGGATTCGTCTCGAGAAAGCCGGCTACGCGCCGCATCTGTTCCGCTTCCCGACGCTGCGTGGAACGCTCGAGCAGAACGTCCGCAAGCTCGGACGTTTCGCCGAAGGAATCGCCTGCTCGAGGCTGCACTTCGTCGGCTTCAGCCTGGGCGGCGTCGTGACGCTGCGGATGCTCTCCAGAGCTCGCTCGCAGCGTGTGGGTCGCGTCGTCTGCCTCGGCTCTCCATTGACTGGCAGCCATGTGGCCCGACGACTCGGTGGCTCGGAGCTCGGGCGCAAGGTCGTCGGCAAGAGTCTCGGCGAGCATGTCGAGCGTGGCGGCATCGAGTTCTGGGACCGGCATATCGAGGTCGGTATTATTGCCGGTACGCGCAGCTTCGGGGTCGGCCTGCTCGTCGACTCGCCACCGGGTGAAAGCGACGGGACAGTCGCCCTCGAGGAGACGCGACTGCCGGGAGCCAAGGCGCACA
>DATCZB010000278.1:0-7339 GCA_036526155.1 Gammaproteobacteria bacterium | reverse complement strand
GAGATCGGCCTGCTTGCCGACCTCGAGCGAGCCGAGGTTGTCCTCCTGAAAGAACATATAGGCATTCGAGCGCGTGTGCGCGACCAGCGCCTCCTCGCGCGTCAGCGTCTCGTCGAGCACACGATTACCGGCGAGGTCGAGGCCGCTGACGGCCCAGCCGAGCGTCACGAATGGCTGGTAGTGGGCAACGATCGTCGCGTCCGTGCCGAGCCCGAAGACGATGCCGGAATCGGCGATTGTCCTGAGCGGCATTCGGACGCCGCCGTGCATTGCGACGCCGTGCACGGCCAGCGTCATGCCGAGCGCTTGCGCCCGCTCGATGTTCTCAGCGGAGATGTCGTAGACATGGGCCAGTGACCAGCGCAGATGATTCATCGCCACGTCTTCATTGAGTGACTCGAAAACGTCGAGCAGATCGCTGACGCTCGAGTTCATCATCGTGTGCTCGTGGATATGCCAGCCGCCGCGCGCTGCGGTCGCGGCGAGCTGCATATACTCGCGCATGATCCCGGCCGGCCAGGGCCCGCCGCGAGTCGGCAAGTCGAAAAACGGCAGGTAGACATGCTCGCCGAGGCCGAAGATGCCGAAGTTGCCGTCGAACTGATTCGGCTCGGTGCTCTCGATCAGCGGAATGGCAAGCTCCGCGGCGCCGGCGTCCGTCGCCTCGAACATCAGCGTTTCCCAGATCCTGAGCGGCAGCGGTCCCTCGGCTGCCCGCGCGAACAGCAGCTCGGTCTCGCCCTCGGGCCCGCGGCCGAGACTGTACACGCCGGTGAGCCCGACGCTGTTGAGCGTCTGCATGAAGTCGGTCAGGTTTTGCTCGAGCTGCGCCGGCGAGGTCGGCGGAATCGCTTCGATGAATGCACCATACGGCGGCTGGAATGTCGCAAGCCCTGCGGCCGGCCGCTCGGCGCCCTCGGCCGGGTCGAGCCCGACCGCTGTCAGCGCCAGACTGTTGGCATAGATGACCCCGTAACCCTGCTGCACGAAGAGGGGGTTGCCCGGGGCAACGGAATCGAGCTCGGCGAGCGTAAATCCGCCGGGTGCATCGGCGAACTGGCCCGGCGACCAGCCGCCCTGGACCATGATCCATTCACCGGGCGGCATGCTCTGTGCCTTGGCCGCGAGAATGGCCAGCGCCTCGCGTCGCGAGCTCACACCGTCCAGCCGCGCCTGACGGTGCCAGCGCTGCACGGCGCGCGTGAAATGGAAGTGATTGTCGATCAGGCCCGGCACGACGGTCGCGCCCGAGAGGTCGATGATCTCGGTGTCGGGCCCGGCCAGCGCTTCGATTTCGTCGGCTGTGCCCCGGGCAACAATCCGCCCGTCGTCGACCGCCAGTGACTCGACGATTGTGAACGACTCATCCGCCGTCAGAATCCGCCCGCCGGTGATGATCGAGTCGACGCCGGACTGGGCAAAGACCAGGCCATGGACGAGCAACAGCGCGACCGTGGCCGGCGCCAGCGTGATCTTCGGTTTCAAAGCTCGCACCCCCGATGACCCCTTCGAGCCTGACAAGACCGAAGAGTTTACCTTGGACGATCCCGGTGGGCCCGACGCCGACTCGCCGGTCAGGCCCGGAGCCGCGCATCGCGCTTGCGGTCGCTTTCCTTCAGGAGCTTCTTCCTGAGCCGAATGCTCTCGGGCGTGATCTCGACGAGCTCGTCGTCGTCGATGAACTCGAGCGCCTCCTCGAGCGAGAGCGACAAGGGACGCGTCAGCAGAATGTTCTCGTCCGACCCTGCGGCGCGGATATTGGTCAGCTGCTTGGCCTTGGTCGGATTGACCGGCAGATCGTTGCCGCGGCTGTTGATGCCGATGATCATGCCTTCGTAAACCCGCTCGCCGTGCCCGATAAACAGCTTGCCGCGCTCCTGGAGATTGAACAGCGCGTAGGCCAGGGCCTTACCGTCGACCATGGAGACGAGCGTGCCGTTATGGCGCTGACCGATCTCGGCCTTCACTTTGGGTTGGTAGCCGTCGAAGAGGTGATACAGCAGCCCCGTGCCCGCGGTGACCGTCAGGTATTCGGTGCGAAAGCCGATCAGCCCGCGCGCCGGCATGCGGTACTCGAGCCGCACGCGCCCCTTGCCGTCCGGGACCATGCTCTGCAGCTCGCCCTTGCGCTCCGCGAGGCGCGTCATGACGGCGCCCTGGTAGTCCTCGGCCATATCGACGGTCACGAGCTCCCAGGGCTCGTGTATCTCACCGTCGATCTCGCGCTCGATCACGCTCGGCCGCGACACGGCGAGCTCATAGCCTTCGCGCCGCATCTGCTCGATCAGAATCGCCAGATGCAGCTCGCCGCGACCGGAGACCTTGAACCGGTCCGGATCGTCCGTCGGCTCGACGCGCAGCGCCACGTTGTGCTTGAGCTCCTGATCGAGCCTTTCCCTGATCTGGCGGCTGGTCAGAAACTTGCCTTCCTGGCCCGCAAACGGCGACTTGTTGACGAGGAAATTCATGCTGATCGTCGGCTCGTCCACGGCGAGCGGCGGCAGCGCTTCGGGCTCGTCGCGCGAAGCAACGGTGTCCGAAATCTTGAGCTCGTCGATGCCGCTGAAGACGACGATGTCGCCGGCACCGGCCTCGTCGATCGGCCGTCGCGTCAGGCCCTCGAAGCCGAACAGCTCGCCGATGACAGCATTGCGTTTGCGGCCATCGCTGCCGACCACGGTCACGGGCATGCCGGCGCGGGCGACGCCCCGGCTGACGCGGCCGATGCCGAGCTGGCCGACATAGCTCGAGTAGTCGAGGCTCGATACCTGCAGCTGCAGCGGCCCGTCGGCTGAGACGTCGGGCGCCGGCACCCTGGCAACGATCGTCTCGAACAGCGGCCGCATGTCGCCCTCGCGGGTGGCGCTGTCGAGGCTCGCGAAACCCCTCAGTGCCGACGTGTAGACCACCGGGAAATCGAGCTGCTCGTCGCTGCCGCCGAGCCGGTCGAACAGATCGAAGGTCTGGTCGAGCACCCAGTCGGGCCTCGCCCCGTCGCGGTCGATCTTGTTGATGACGACGAGCGGCGTGAACCCGCGCGCAAACGCCTTTTGCGTGACGAAACGGGTCTGCGGCATCGGCCCCTCGACGGCGTCAACCAGCAGCAACACGCCGTCGACCATCGACAGCACGCGCTCGACCTCGCCGCCGAAGTCGGCGTGTCCCGGTGTATCGACGATATTGATGCGCCAGCCCTGCCACTGGATCGCCGTGTTCTTCGACAGAATCGTGATGCCGCGCTCGCGCTCGAGGTCGTTCGAATCCAGGACCCGATCGGGCACGGCGGCACGCTCATCGAGCGTGCCGGACTGCTGCAGCAACCGGTCGACGAGCGTCGTCTTGCCATGATCGACGTGCGCGATGATCGCGATATTGCGGAGTTTATTGGTCGGGAACATTCCCTGGCTCCCGTGGAAGGACGCGCATTATAGACCGTGTCTGCCGCTGCCGATTGGCCGGCGGCAGAACGGCGTCCGCGCCGCTTACTGCAGACCGCCGGTTACTGCAGACCGCCGCTTACTGCAGACCGCCGCGTACGGAGGTGATCTGCTGCGTGTTGAATCCGAGCCAGTGCATACGGCCGATATACCGCGCGTGCTCGACCTTGAGGCAGCGGTCCATGATCACCCGCAGGCCGCCGGCCTCGGCAATCTGCGCGCCTTCCTCGCTGACGACGTGGTACTGGCACCAGAGCGTCTTCGCGCCGACGGCCACGGCCTCGCGTGCGATATCCGGCACGGCCTCCGGACGACGGAAGACGTCGACGAGGTCGACCGGCTCCGGAATCTCGCTGAGGCTCGCATAGCTCTTCTCGCCGAGAATCTCGGCTTCCTTCGGATTGACCGGGATGACGCGATATCCATGGCGCTGCAGGTAAAAGCCGACGAAGTTGCTGGCTCTGAGCGGATCGGCGGAAAGCCCGACGATCGCGATCGTCCTGGTATCGAGCAGGGCTTGCTGGATCTTGAGCGGGTCCTGATACGGCGTCAGGTCGAACGCAGCGCTCATGACGGTTCCGCTGCCGCGAGCTCCGCCACGGCCCGTAACCCCTGCTCCAGGTCCCAGATCAGGTCGTCGACGTCCTCGATGCCGACCGAGAGGCGGATCGTTCCGGCATGCACGCCGGCCGCGGCAAGCTCTTCCTCGCTGAGCTGGCGGTGCGTGGTGCTCGCCGGGTGGATGATCAGGCTCTTGGCGTCGCCGACGTTGGCGAGATGCGACCAGACAGTCACGGCGCGGATAAATGCCTGACCGGCCTCGCGTCCGCCGGCGATGTCGAACGAGAAGACGGCGCCCGGGCCGCGCGGCAGATACTTTTCACAAAGCGCCGCGTAAGGGCTGCCGGTCACACTCGGATAGGTGATATTCGAGACGAGCTCATGCCGGGCCAGGTACTCCACGATTCGCTTCGCGTTCGCGACGTGTCGGTCCATGCGCAGCGACAAGGTCTCGAGTCCCTGCAGAAACAGAAACGCGTTGAACGGGCTCAGTGCCGCGCCGAGGTCGCGCAGGGTCTCCGCGCGCAGCTTCATCAGGTAGCCGTAGGTGCCGAAGGTCTCGTGGAACTTCAGGCCGTGGTAGGCCGGCGATGCGTCGGCGACGACGGGAAACCGCCCGTTCGACCAGTCGAAGTTGCCCGAGTCGATGACGACGCCGCCGATGCTCGTGCCGTGGCCGCCGATGAACTTGGTCGCCGAGTGCGTGACGATATCGGCGCCCCAGGCGATCGGCTGGCAGAGATAAGGCGTCGCGAACGTATTGTCGACGAGCAGCGGGATGCCGTTCGCGTGCGCAATCGCGGCGAGTGCCTCGATGTCGAGCACGTTGCCGCCCGGGTTGCCGATCGTCTCGCCGAAAAACGCCTTGGTGTTGTCACGGATGGCGTCCCGCCAGGCTTCCGTGTTGTCCGGGTCAACCCAGGTGAACTCCACGGACATCTTGCGCAGCACGTGTTTGAACTGGTTGACCGTGCCGCCGTAGAGGGCGCTCGACGAGACGATGTGATCGCCGGGCTCGAGCAGCGTGAACAGCGCGGCCGCCTGCCCGGCGAGGCCGCTCGCAAAGGCCACCGCGCCGGCGCCGCCTTCGAGACTCGCCATGCGCTCCTCGAACACGGCCACGGTCGGGTTCATGATCCGCGAATAGGTGTTGCCGTATTCCTGCAGGTTGAAATAGGCCGCGGCCGATTCCGGATCCTCGAAAACGTAGCTCGTCGTCTGATAGATAGGAGCTGCGCGCGCACCCGTGTTGGGGTCGGGACGCTGCCCGGCGTGCACCTGGCGCGTATCGAAACCGAACTCTCTGGACTCTTGCATAACCGTGTTGCCTTAAATGGGGTCAGACCCCTTTTTTGAAAGGGGTCTGACCCCCAAGGAACTCCCGGATCATGGGCGTCTGCCGCGCCTCCTCGAGCAGGAAGCAGTCATGCCCGTAAGGTGCGTCGATCACATGGAGCTCGACGTCCCCGCCGACGGACTCGAGCGCCCGAGCCAGCGCCTCCGCATCGCCGGGCGGGTAGAGCCAGTCGGAGCTGAATGCGATCAGCAGCGCGCGGGCCCGGATACCGGCGACGGCCCTGGCCAGATCGCCATCGCCGTACTGCCGCGCGAGATCGAAGTAAGTCAATGCGCGCGACGTATACAGATAAGTGTTGGCGTCGAAACGCCTGACGAAGTTGCCGGCCTGATGCTTGAGGTAGTTCTCGATCTCGAACTCGGGCTCGGTCAGCAGGTAGCGAATGTCTTCGGCGAACTGCAGCCGGCGATCGAACTTGGTCTTCAGCGACTCGGCCGAGAGATACGTCACGTGGCCGACCATTCGGGCGATACCGAGACCCAGAGCCGGCTCTCGGCCCGTGTCGTAGTAATGCCCGCCCTGCCAGTCGGGGTCGGCCGTGATGGCATTGCGCGCGATGGCATTCCAGGCGACACCCTGGGGCCTCAGCGCATGCGTCGACGCAATCGCGACGATCGCATCGACATCGTCGGGATAGTTGATCGCCCACTCGAGCGCCTGCATGCCGCCGAGCGAGCCGCCGGCAACGGCCGCAAGCTTGCGGATGCCGAGCGCATCGAGGAACGCGCGCTGGGCACGCACCATGTCGGCGACCGTGATGACCGGAAAATCAGAGCCAAACGGCTTGCCTGTCGCCGGGTTCGTCGATGCAGGCCCCGTCGTGCCGCGACAGCCACCGAGCAGATTCGTGCTGACGACGAAGAACTTGTCGGTATCGAAGGCTTTTCCCGGGCCGATCATGCCGTCCCACCAGCCGAGCGCGGCGCCCTTCTCGGCGTCGCGCTCCTCGGCGCCGAAGCCGTCGCGCGTGCCGCTCTCGGCGGGCTTGCTCGAATAACCCGCAGCGTGGGCGTCGCCGGACAGCGCGTGGCAGACGAGGATGACGTTGCTGCGGTCCGGCGCGAGCTCGCCATACGTCTCGTAGGCGATGCGGACAGGATCGAGCTCGGCGCCGCAATCCAGCGGCAACGCCTGAGGCAGCTCGAGATACTCGGTGTCGACGACGCCAACCGAGCCAGGCTCGGGGCTGGTCGCTCGCTCTAACATCGCTAGATTATACTGAACGGCCCGCTGGCCCGGACTCGCGGGTGCAGCCAGAGAACGACGATCAAAACGTAAGGAGAAAACGGATGGATCAGACGGCTTGCGATAATGGTGTCAACGTCGGCGCATTGCTCGAGGCTCGCGAAGCGCTGCGCCAGGCGCCCGAAGCGGCCCAGTTCAAGTGGCGGGCATCCTGCAAGTGGCAAAACGGCACGCACAGTGTCTCGACGGTCGAGAAGTTCCACGGCCTGGGCGAAGAGCACACGCACAAGACGAGCTTCAGGTTCGAGACCGACCATCCGGAGGTTTTTGCCGCCGCCGATCTGGGCGCAACGCCCGTCGAGCTCGTGCTCGTCGGTCTTGCGAGCTGCCTGACGGCCGGCGTCGCCGCCGTGGCGCAGAATCGCGGGATTCAGCTCCGTTCGGTCGAGGCCGAGCTCGAGGGCTCGATGGATATTCAGGGCATCCTCGGTATCGACAGCGACGTTCGCAACGGGTACGACGACATCAAGGTCACGTTCAACATCGACGCCGACGCATCCGAGGACGACATCAAGGCGCTGGTCGCCCAGTCGCAGAAGCGTTCCGCCGTCTACGACATCGTCACCAACCCGACCGACGTATCGGTAGAAGTCCACAAGACCTGACGCCGGGGCTGACGATCGAACGCTTTACGGCCGCCGTCATCGGCGCCGGCCACTCCGGTCTTGCGACGAGCTGTTTCCTCAGCGAACGGTCCATCGACCATGTCGTGCTCGAGCGCCATGAGGTTGCCGCCTCA
>DATCZB010000277.1:0-2073 GCA_036526155.1 Gammaproteobacteria bacterium | reverse complement strand
CCAGGGCAACATCGGCCAGGAATGCATGACGATCGTTTATCGCTGGGCCCCCGATGTGCGTTTCGACTTCGACTATTACGAGTCGACTCACATGCCGCTGATCATGGAGAAGTATGGCGACTCGATCAGCCGCTTCGAGTTGCGTCGCGGCGAGACTGCCTCTGACGGTTCAACGCCGCCGCCATATGTCGCGACGATCACGATCTGGATCGCAGACGCGGAGGCGTTCGACGCTGCGGCGGCGGAGCATCAGGCCGGTATTCGCGCAGACGTCGACAAGTTCACCAACGCCGAGCTAATTGCACAGCGCGACCGGATCGTCGCATACGCCACGTCCTGACGATCGGCCCGCGCCCGGCCTTCGGCGTCCGCGGCGGGGCGGCTTGCTGCTACTCGCCGTCGACAGAGAGTGCGATCAGAACATTCCCCGGCATGCCGCCGCCGTTCGGATAGCCGGAATTCAGATACAGCACGCCGTTGGCTATGGTCGGGCCGGCACCGTCGATCGCTCCGCCCGAGGCGGCCACACCGTTGACGGTCTCGAACGAGCGAACCGAGTCGAACTCCCATAGTATCGAGCCGTCTTCCGTCGAGTAGGCGCGCAGGTGACCGGTCATCGAGCCGGCAAAAGCGACGCCGTCGATGACCGTGACTGCGCCCGGCTGCGCCGGACTGCAGCGCGTGCGGTCGCCGCACGCCCTGGGTGGCGTGAACCACTGCACGGAACCGTCGTCGAGATCCAGGGCCACTACGCCGCCGCCGATCTCCGGGTCGGCTTCCGTGGCCCAGGAGTGTTGCACGGGGATGCGCCGAACGTCCGAGATCGCGACGTAGACCTTGTCGCCGTCCGTCGCCGAGCCCCACTGGACGCCGCCCATGGACCCGCCGAGACCGACTCGCGATTGCCAGACGACGGCGCCTTCACGGTCCGGGTCGAGCGCGTGCACGACGCCCGATTTCTGGCCGGCGACGAGCAGGCTGCTGCCGTCGTCCCGTCCGATTAGCATAGGTGATGCGGCGAAGTCGAAATCGGGCGCAGTGAGGTCGGCGCAATTCGTCTTGTCTTCCAGCCGGCAGGCCGCGGTCCACGCGTCACCGGCCGTCATTTGCTGCGACCACACGATCCGCCCGGTGTCGAGATCCATCGCGATGAACGCATCGCTCATGCTGCTCGCAGGGTTGCTGTAATTGTTCCCCGTCGTGACGTAAACGACGTCGCGGTCGGGATCGATTGCGGGGCTCGACCAGATCGGGGCGCCGGACGGTCCCCAGAGTTGCGTGCCGATGGCGTTTCTTTCCTGCCGGACGGACTCGTCGACCGTGTAGGTTTTCCACAGGACCCTCCCGGTGGCCGCGTCGAGGGCCGACAGGCTGCCTCGAAACTGGCAACACTCGTAGTCCGGCGACGCGGCAGCGCCCTCCTCGCCGGATCCTGTGGCGACATAGACTTTCCCATCGTGGTAAACCGTCGAGCCCGAGACATGCGCGACCGGAAACTCGTCGACCTCGGTACGCCAGAGGACTTCACCGTCCGCGGCGTCTACCGCATAGGCGTTTGCCGTGCCGTCGCCGAAGAAAACGGCCTCGCGCGACGCGCCCTCATGCTCGATTTCGGCGATCGTCATCGGGCTGCGCACCGAGGCGCCGACGTCAAGAAACCAGTGGACGCAGCCGGTATCGGCGTCGAGCGAATAGACTCCGCCACCGAGGCTGCCGAGAAAGAGCCTGCCGTTTGCGATCGTAGGCGGCGAGTAGGCGCGAATGTCGCCGGGAAAGCCGAAGGCCCATTTGACGTCGAGCCTGGCGACGGTTTCCGGTGTCAGGCCGGCGCGAGCGCCGGCCTGATAGCGATGATTGCCAAGGCCCGTGCCGCCCCAGCCCTGCCAGTCCGGCATTCCCGCCGAGAAAGGGGCGTCGTCACGACACATGGCCGACTCGGGCGGGATGCGGGTGAAACTGTCGAGCGACTCGCCTGACAGGTGCTCGCTGATGTTGCGGCGCTGATCGGTCGACAGGGTCACCGCCATGCTGACCATGACCCCGCGCTCGAGCGCATACAGTATGCGGTCCGGA
>DATCZB010000276.1:0-2796 GCA_036526155.1 Gammaproteobacteria bacterium | reverse complement strand
AATTCCGATTGCACTCCGAAGCGGCCTCCCAGATGCGCTCGTACAGCCAGCGGTGCTCTTCGACGTATTCAAGGAAAAAGGTTTGCGACCGCCGGATATTGGCGTCGGCGTTACCCGGGCCGAGAATGCCTTCGGTCAGTCGCGAGCCATAGTCAGCAATCAGCTGATCGATCTCCGAGTCACTGAGAATGCCGCTCGCGCTCGCTGATGACTGAAAAGGCGGCAGGGACTCCGGGCGATTCATGGGTCGTTGTTATATTATCGAATCGGCGCTGCAGCAATGACTTCTTCGGCATCGGCAGGCTGCCGGGGGCGCTCTTGGCGCATCGCCGCTCCGTTGCGAGCGGGCAGTGCTTTCCGGGTGAACGCGAATCGAGGAACGATGGCAGACGAACCGCTGCGCAGGCAGGTATTGATCAGGAAGTTCTACCTCAAGAACCTCTCATTGACCACGCACGCCGATCGGCCGGACTTTGCGTCCAGCGTCGATGCCGAGCGCAAGCTCAATGTCCGCACCACGAACTCCGAGCTCGACGGGGACCAGGTCGAGGTCGTGCTGCACGTCGGGGTGAAGATGGACGCCGGGGACGACACGATCTACCGGGTCGAAGTCGCGCAGGCCGGCATCTTCGAGATCGTGGGCTACACGCAGGCCGAGCGCGTCGAGATACTCGGCCACATCTGCCCGGAAATCCTGTTTCCCTATGCCCGCAGCATCATCAGCAGCGTCGTCAGAAAAGGGGATTTCCAGGACGTCGGCCTGAAACCGCTCGATTTCCGGGCCCTGTTCGCGCGGAACATGAGCGAGCGCGCTGCGCAGTCCGCAGCCAGCTAGGTTTCCCGACTTGCCTCCAGCCCCGGTTCCGAGAGCACCTGCAGCAGCAGCAGGAGCCCGAGCACCGTCCCGTGCCAGTCGGAGACGCCGGGGCTGGCGCGGGTCATGCCCCAACCGCCATCCGCGTTCTGGGTGCGGGTCACGGCCCTGACAAAGCCCCGATCCACGCGCGCACCCTGCCCCGCGAGAAACAGGAACGCAGCCGCCTCGAGCTTCAGGTCCGTCACGCTGCTCGGGTCCTGATTGACGATCGCCGCGGTGGCGGCAAACAGGTCGGCCGCAAAATCAGCCGGCAGTTCGACCTGCCCGCCGTACTCCTGAAGCCAGACCCAGGCCAGGAGCGCATGCGTGCAATAGTATCCACCCTGCCGCAAGGCCTGACCGAGCACATCGGGATAGAACGACGGCGGCTCGAGCTGGTCGGAATACAGCGCTGCGACGATGATGCGGTCGGAGGTATGCGTGACGCCTTCCAGATCGCCGGGATCGAGCGGGTTGCCGGGCTCGGCGATGCGGCGCAGCAATCGCAGCTTCGGCGCCTCCGCAGGCTGCCCGGCCAGCAACTCGTCGAAACGTTGCAGGGCGGACGCAAACTCCTGAATGCCGAACCGGCGATGAATCTGCGCCAGCCAGATCAAGGCCTGGGGTTCACGGGTGCTGGCGAGAAACCCGATCGCCCGGGCAACGGCCGCCTCGAGGGCTTCCTTTTCCGGCACCAGCGGCGGCCTCAGGCAAGCATCCAGAAGGCGAGCGTCAGGCGCGGAAAATCGAAAAATGAATCCTTCGGGTGGAAGGCCGCATGGAAGAACTCGGACGGGAAGATCAGCATGCGTCCGGGCACCATATCGACCGACCCGACGCGCTCCCAGAGCTCGTCAGTTCGCTCCGCCCAGTAATCGAGCCCGGTTTCGGAGATCCCCGGGTCCGCTTTGACGGCCTGCGCATAGCCCTCATCGATTGTCAGCGAATTCGATCGTCTGAAGCGAAAGAATGCCGTGCCGCCCGAGCACTCCTCCGGCGTATTGAGGTAGACGATGCAGGTAAACGATCTCCGGGCCTGCTCGGTCACGTCGCTGTGCGGAATGGCCGAATCGGCGCGCTTTTCGTTGATCTGCATGAACCAGTTGACGTCGACGCTCGCATCGGCCGGCCTCGTGTCGGCCTGGTAGACCTGCTGAATCGCCTTTTGCGCCACCGACACCAGGCTGGTGGGGAAGCGAATCGGCAACCGCAGCCGGCAATCGTAGTAATCGGTGAAATTGCGCCCGCCCGCCTCGTGCTTCCAGTTGGCGGCCGGCATGCTGCCGATGACGTCGCGAACGCGCTGCGGATGTTTCAGCACGTCGTCGATGACGACGGTCGGGATCGCGTCCCCGATCGGGTTGAGGCTCAGGTGCAGGTTCGTGTGGACGTCGAACAACTCGTTGAACAGAAACGGCTTGCCGGCCGCCTGGGTCGGCCGCGGCTCCGCAGAGCCGGTTACGGCGACATTCTCGTCTTCGACTTCGGGCAGCGTGCCTGCCGCTGCCGCAGAGGCAACACCCTCCGCGCTCACGCCGCGCAGGTTGATGGCGATCGAGACCCGGCGCTGGTCGCTCTTGTTGCACTGCACGCCGTGCCCGAACCAGGACTCGAACATGACCAACCGCCCGGGCCTGGGCTCCACGGCGAGCTCCGGGCGCGTCATCAGCCCCGGCCCTGCTGTCCGGGTGAACTGGCGGTAACCCCGCCGCTCGCCGATCGGGTCGGGGAAGAAGATGCAACCGCAATTCTCGGGAGCTTCGACGTAGTAGCTGCAAGAGAGCAGGCTGCCGTCGTGCGTGTGCTGGGCCTCCTGAGCTCCGGGCTCGAAGACGTTGATCCAGGCGCGCTCGATCTCCAGTGGCCGCGGCGGCAATCCGAGCCTGCCTTCGAGAAAACTGCGCGCCGCAGCGAGCACCGCGGTCTCGAGCTCGGGCAGC
>DATCZB010000275.1:0-10682 GCA_036526155.1 Gammaproteobacteria bacterium | reverse complement strand
TCTCCGAGGTCATTACCGCGGTTGACCTGCCGAATTGCGGAACGCTGCCCGATTTCGGCAACTTTTTTATCACGCGTGACCCGCCGGAAGAATACGACCGCTATCTGGGCGTTGAGCAGCTGATGCCTTTTGCCAAGGGCGTCAGCGCCAAGAGTTACGGCTTCGATGCGAACGGCAACGAGACGACGATCGATTTCGAGCGCATGCTGCGCATCGTGCTCGATGCCGGCTACCGCGGTTACGTTGGCGTCGAGTGGGAAGGCAGGATGCCCGGCGACGTCGAGGGCATTCGCCTGACCCAGGCCCTGCTCGAACGCGTGCGCGACGAGCTCGCCGACGAGTACGCCTGAAAAAGGGGTCTGAAAAAGGGGTCAGACCCCCTTTTTGAAAAAGGGGTCAGACCCCTTTTTTAAACAAGCTCTGAACCCTCTCAGGATTGGCTGTCCGCGTGCCGTCTATAATGCGCTGGCTTCAGCTTGCGCGATTGGGGGGGCAGTCAGGCATGGCGCAATCAGTCGGGGCGGCCCGGGGCAGCAGCCGCTCAGGGAATTTTCTGCTGGCGCTCGTCGTTCTCGGGGCGGCAGCGGCTTGCGGCGGAGGCGGCTCCGGCGGCGAGCCGGGGGCAGTCACGGCGCAAGCACCGCAGCCAGGCGCGGATCCCGCGACCGGGGCAGCGAGTTCTGACCCCGATCCGGACCGTCGCCCCAATCTCGTGCTCATCGTCGCCGACGACCTCGGCTGGTCCGATCTCGGCGCCTTCGGCGGTGAGATTCCGACACCGAACCTCGATGCGCTCGCCGCGGGCGGCATGATGCTGACGCAGTTTTATGCCAATCAGAGTTGCGCGCCGACTCGCGCGATGCTGATGTCGGGCACCGATGCCCACCGTGCCGGTCTTGGCTCTCTGGGTGCGCCGCGCCAGGGCCCGCAGGCTGGTGCGCCGGGTTACGAAGGGCAACTGAGTTTCCGCGTCGCGAGCATGGCCGATCTGCTCAAGGACGCGGGCTATCACACCTACATGACCGGCAAGTGGCACCTCGGCACGACACCCGAGAACAGCCCGCATGCCCGGGGCTTCGAGCGCTCCTTCGTTTCGCTGACCGGTGCGGCTCATCTCGGTAGTCTCTCCTGGGGCGGTCCGGGTCTGGCGCCGTATCGAGTGGATGATTACGAAGACACCTTCAATGTCGGCGATGACTTTTATTCGACCGAGTTCTACACCGATCAGATGATCGACTACATCGACGGTAACCACGGCGACGGTCAGCCTTTCTTCGCGTTCCTCGCCTACACGGCGCCGCACTGGCCTTTGCAGGCGCCGCCGGAGTCGATCGCGAAGTTCGAAGGCCGGTATGACGAGGGCTACGATGTATTGCATGCCCGTCGGCTCGAACGTGCGAAGGAGCTCGGCCTCATTCCCGAGGATTTCACGGCCGAGGGGCCGCCCGACGGGGAGCCGCGCTGGGATGAGCTCGACGATGCCGAGCGCGCGCGGCGAGCCCGCTACATGGAGATTTTTGCCGCCATGGTCAGCGATCTCGATAGTTACATCGGCGAGTTCGTCGACTATCTCGATTCGATCGGTGAGCTCGACAACACCTTCATACTGTTCATGTCCGATAACGGTGCCGAGGGCTGGGAAATCAGCCGTTACCAGAACTGGGTCGACCGCTGCTGCGACAACTCGTTCGACAATCTCGGTGCCGGCGATTCCTACGTGCTTTATGGTCGCAACTGGGCCTGGGCTGGCGCGCCGCCCTTCCGGCGGCAGAAGTTCACGGCCTTCGAGGGCGGGATTCGCGTGCCGGCCTTCGTCAACTTCCCGGGTCGGGTTCCCGCGGGCACCCGCAACGACATCGTCGGCTCGGCCATGGACGTGTTGCCGACCTTTCTCGAGCTCGCAGGTACCGAGCACCCGGGCACGAGCTATCGTGGGCAATCGGTCCACCCGCCTCACGGAAGATCCCTGGTGCCGGAATTTACGGGCACGGGCGACGTCGACGACGACGAGTACGTCATCGGCTGGGAGCTCTCCGGTAACCGGGCAATTCGGCAGGGCGACTGGAAGATGACCTGGGATGCCAATGCGCCCGATGGCGAGCGGGGCTGGGCGTTGTTCAATCTCGCCGACGACCCGGCCGAGCAATTTGATCTGAAGGCCAGCGAGCCCGAACAATTTGCGCACATGGTTACGCTATGGCATGAGTACGAGCGCGACAATGGTGTGATCGTGACGAGTGGACTTAACAGCACCGATTAGGGAGCTTCGGCAAATGATTAGACGATGGATGAACTGGACCGCGGCAATCGTCGTGGTGGTTGCGGGGATTGGCACGGCGCCGCGCGTCGAGGCGGCGATGGCGTGCCGTGATCTGGCGTTGCTCACGCTGCCCGGCACATTGATTACGACAGCCGAGGAACGCAGCGGCACGTTTCCCGCAGGGTTCGGGCCACCGGCAGATATTCCGTCGATCTGTCGCGTAGCCGGGACGATCAACCCGGCGATTCGCTTCGAGGTCTGGCTGCCCGAGAACTACAACGGGCGTTTCCAGGCGGTTGGCGGCGGCGGTCTTGCCGGCAGCATCAGCTACGGCGCGATGGTCACGGCCGTGAATTCAGGCTTTGCCTCGGCATCGACCGACACGGGCCACAGGGCCAACGACTCACTCTGGCTGGCCGACCCGCAGCGTCGCGAAGACTACGGGCATCGCGCGATTCACGAGATGACGGTCAAGGCCAAGGCGATCATCGAGGCTTACTACGGTGCCGATCCCGAGTATTCCTACTTCAACGGCTGCTCGACCGGTGGCCGGCAGGGTCTGATGGAGGCCCAGCGCTATCCCGATGACTATGACGGCATTCTCTCGGGCGCTCCGGTCAACACCTTCACGCGCCTGCACATGGGCCAGCTCTGGACCGCGCACGCGACGCTGATCGAGCCCGGAGCGGCGTTGACCGCGGATGACCTGAGCCTCGTGACCGATGCCGTGCTCGCCCAGTGTGACGCCAACGACGGTGTCGAGGACGGCATCCTGACGGATCCGACGACCTGCAACTTCAATCCGCGCGATCTGGTTTGCCGGGGCCGTTCGAGCGACTCTTGCCTTGCCGAGCCCAAGGTCGCGGCGCTGGAGAAGATCTATGCGGGGGCCGTCAATCCGCGGACCGGCGCGCTCATCTACCCCGGGCTCGAGCCCGGCAGCGAACGTGCCGTGCCCGGCAATCCGGGTTGGCGGCTGATCATGAACGGCCAGACGCCATTCAATATCGATATCGCGCTGTTCGGCGGCATGGCCTACGAGAACGATGACTGGGACTGGCGAACATTCGACTATGACCATGACGTGACGCTGATCGACGCCAAGCTCGCGCACGTGCTCAACGCCGTCGATCCGGATATGCGCGATTTCAAGGGCCAGGGCGGCAAGCTCATCATTTACCACGGCTGGAATGACCCCGGTGTCATGCCGCAGCGCACGGTCGACTTTTACGACGAGATGATTGCCTTCGCTGACCGCGCGACCGGCAGCGACGGCAGGGCCTTCACCGAGGAGTACTCGAGGCTCTACATGATGCCCGGCGTCGGCCATTGCCGCGGCGGGCCGGGTCCCGAGAATGCCGATTTCATCAGCGCGCTCGTCGACTGGGTCGAGAACGACAATGCCCCGGACAGCATCGTCGCCAGCACGCCGGACGGTTCGATGACGCGACCGCTGTGCCCGCACCCGGCGGTTGCGGTCTACGATGGATCCGGCGACACGAACGACGCGGCGAACTTCAGCTGCGAATAGAAAAAGGGGTCAGACCCCTTTTTCTCCCGTTAGGGGGTCAGCACCGGCTTGGAAAAAGGGGTCTGACCCCTTTTTCTATTCGCCGGCGTTGATGTCGAACGGCTGCGAGATGTCGACGCCGTCGCCGTTACGGATCTCGTTGTGGTTGACGGCACGCCGCGGCGGCGGCAGGCCATTGGCCGCGGCTTCGGCGACCTGTCGTTCGTAGGCACGCTCGCCGCTCAGGGAGTTCGGGACCGCGCCATTGCCCTCGTGGCATGAATACTCGAGAAACATGTAGCCCGGCTGCGTCGTGAGCATGAGCCGCATCGTGAACGGCGCCGTGAGCGCGACCGGGTCATCGACGGTGACGACGTACTCGATCATCTCAGGGTCGACGCGGCGGAAACGCTCGGTCAGCTTCATGGCGTCGCTGTTCGGTGCCCCGCCGGCGGTGTTGGTGCGGTCGTTGAAATTACCCGACTCGACAACGAGCGTGGCGCCGTCCCAGTAGCCCCTGGCGGCACCGACCCACTGGCGGATCTCGCCGTCGAGCGGAGGCCGGTCGTCGAGCCGAATGATCCGCGTATCGTGGATCATCTCGTAATTGATGGCGACCGAATCGGGACTCTGAGCAATGCGCACGCCGTTGCCGTAAATGGCCGGCATGATCGAGCCGACTGCGCCGCGAGAGATGCAGCGGTCGTAGAGCGAAAAGTCCTCGAACGAGTTGAATGGTCCTGGCCCGAACGTCCCGCGGCTGCGGGTCGCGGCCAGCGCGCGCCCGGCGTCGGTCAACTCCGGAATGCGCCCGTCGGGCGGGTCGATGACGAGCGAGGTGTAGCCGAAAGTCCGAACGCCGTATTCGTGCTGCAGGAACGCACCGGCTTCCGCAACTGCGCTGCCCGATTCGTCGCGGGCGGCCCGCTCGGTAAATTCCTCGGTCGTCAGGAATTCGCGCTCGCCGAATTGCGCGGGCCGGTTCACCGGCACGCTGCGCAGATCGTCCGTGGTCCAGACTCCGGCCAGGCTCGGGTCGCCCCAGGATGTCCGCGGCGGCACCCAATCGGGATCCGCGTAGGCTGCGGCCAGCGTTTCAGCCGGCACCTGGCGCGTTTCCGACTGGCCGAGCGCCAGGCTCGTTACGAGGCTGCCTGCTGTCAGTAGCAGGATGCTTGCTTTCATCGTTGTCACCCCCCAAAGCCGCAACGTCGACGAGAGCTTCAAGTATGGCACTGCCCGCCGGGATTGGCACATCGGCGTGCGATCCGGCCGCGTCAGGTCGAGCCCCTTGGGCACCCGCGCAGCTGTGGCTCCCCGGTCGGGTCGCCTGTTACCATCGCCAAAAAGGGGGAGATCAGGATGGCTTCACGAATACGTTTGACTGGCGGACTGGCGCTGCTCGGGCTCGGCACGATTCTCGCTGGATCCGTTGCGGCGGAGACGATCGCCGTTATCGGCACGGGCAACGTCGGCGCGGCGCTCGGCCCGGAGTTTGCAGCGCAGGGGCACACCATCGTCTACGGGTCGCGGGAACCGAACCGCGAAGACGTTCAGGCGCTCGTGGCACGCACCCCGGGTGACGCCTCGGCACGCACCCCGGAGCAGGCGGTGGTCGGCGCCGACATGGTCGTGCTCGCTGTGCCGGGGACGGCCGCCGTTGGCATCACCGAAGGGCTCGGCGATCTGAGCGGCAAGATCATCATCGATCCCACGAACGTCGTCTCGCGCGAGGGTGGCCGCATGTCGCACGGCATCCCCGGCAAGGGCTCGAACGCGGCGCTGATTCAGGCTGCGGCACCCGGCGCAACCGTGGTCAAGGCCTTCAACACGCTGAACTGGGTGCAAATGGTGAACCCGGAGACCGCCGGCGGTCCGATCACGATCATGCTGGCCGGCGACGATGCCGAGGCGAAGACGAAAGTCGCCGGGATGGTTCGCGGCATGGGTCTCGAGGCGCATGACGTCGGCGGGCTCGAATACGCCCACGTGCTCGAGGAAATGCTCGTGATGTGGGCCGGCTCGATGGGCAGCCAGCCGTTCAACTATTACCTGAGACCGCTGCCGCAGAACTGATCCGCGGCGTCGCCGATGCCGCCGCGCACGTCCGCCGACGACAGGCTTGCCGGGCTCGAGTCGGGCGCCGAAGCTGCCGCGTCCGATGCGCTGCCGGCGCTGCTCGGCGCCGCCCTCGGGGATCGGCACTACCGGGTCGTGGCGCTGGCCGCGCGCCTGGCGGGCGATCGCCTGACATACGACAACATTCCTGATCTCATCGCGGCCTATCCGCGGGCGCTCGTCGAGGTCGCGGAGCTTCTGCTCGACAGCGAGCCGCCGGTCCGGGCGGGTGCCGCGCGTGCGATTGCCTGTGGTGACCCGCGCGAGGCAGAGCAGTTGCTCAGGCTCAAGGTGCTGGCCGGCGACGAGGACCCCCTCGTCCTGGCCGACAGTTTCGCCGGCCTTCTGACCGTCGAGCCCGATGAGTCGCCCGCCTTCGTGGCGCGATTCCTCGAGCATGAGGACGAGGCGATCGTCGAAGCGGCTGCCCTGGCGCTCGGTGAATCCAGAATTCCCGCGGCGTTCGAATTCCTGAGACAGGCCTGGGACGCTGTGCTGGCCTCGGCTGATCTCGAGCGCGCCTTCCTGCGGGCGGCGGCCTTTCACCGCAGCGAGGCGTTCGAGCAGCACTGTCTTGAGGCGTAGCCCGCGGTCGGGACCGGGTTTCGCGCGGTCGGGACCGACTTTGTTGACGCGATTCGCGGCGCCTGAGCAGCATGCGACGGCCCGGGTCGCTCTTTATAATGAGTGCAACAAAGGCCCGTTTTAGCGGTCGGATAATTCCATGAACCGAGTCAGGACAGACAAGCTTTCTCCGCGTCCCACCCGTCGTGCCGGCTCGATTCTGGGTCTGCTCGTGGCCGCCTTCAGTCCGCTGACGGCCTGGTCGGCGCTCGAGGATCTGAGGCTGTTGCGCGTGACGGAACGGGTCTCGGTCATCACCGGCGCCGGCGGGAATGTCGTCGTCTTCGAGACGCCCGAGGGTCTGGCCCTGGTGGACAGCGGCTCGGCGGAGCAAAGCGCGTATCTGCTCGAGTTCATCGACGAGGCCTTCGACGGGGCCCCTGTTCGCGTCCTGTTCAACACGCACTGGCACCTCGACCACACGGGCGCGAACGAGGCCGTCGCCGCGCGCGGCGCCCGGATCATCGCGCACGAGAATACCCGCCTCTGGATGGGCACCGAGTACTACGTCGAGTGGGAGCAGAAGAACTATGGCCCGCGGGCGGAGACCGCGCTGCCGACCGAGACCTTCTACTCGTCGGATCCACAGCCGCTGTTCTATGAGCTCGGCGGTCATCGGATCGAGTACGGGCACCTCGTCGAGGCGCATACCGACGGCGACATTTACGTCAGATTCATCGATGACGACGTCGTGGCCGTCGGCGACGTGCTCGCGGTCGACGAGTTCCCGCTGCTCGACTATTCGACGGGCGGCTGGATCGGCGGGGCCCGGGACTCGACGCAAAAGCTGCTCGAGATGGTCACGCCAGCCACGCAGATCATCGCCGGCGACGGTCCGCCGCAGGACCGCGCAGCCCTGGCGGCACAGGCCGCCCTGCTCGACGAGCTCAGGGAACGAATCCGGGTCCGCATGCTTGCGGGCAAGGGCGTCGACGAGATCCATGCCGAGAACATCATGACGGGCTACGAGGCGTTGCCCGATCCGCGTCAGTTCATCAACAACGTCTACCAGGGCCTCTGGTGGGGCGGCCGGATCCGCGGAGCGTACTGAAAAGTCATGCGCAAGTGGCTCGACCCGAACACAGCCGCCGCTGCGCGCCTTGCGCTCGGCGTCGCGTCGATTGCGCTGGTCGCGGGCTGTGGCGGCGGCGGGCCGACGTCCGGCTCCCTCGACGAGAGCATCGCGACGCTGGCCGGTTACTGCGTCGAATGCCACAACGACGTGGATTTCACGGCCGACCTTTCGCTCGAGTCCGTCTCTGCCACGCACCTGGCCGAGAACCCCGCCGTGTGGGAAGCGGTGGTGGAGAAGCTGCGCGGGAATCTGATGCCGCCGCCCGGCAGCGACAGCCCGCCTTACGCCGATGTCCGCGCCATGGTCGGCGTGCTCGAGCAGGCGCTCGACGCGCGGGCAGCGGAGGCCGGGCCAGAGCCCGGGCGCGTCAGCCTGCACCGGCTCAATCGGACCGAATATGCGCGGGCGATCAGTGACCTGCTCGCACTCGAGATCGACGCCGACGCCATCCTGCCGGCCGACGTGATCAGCGACGGGTTCGACAACGTCGCTGCCGTGCTCGGCGTGTCGCCGACGCATCTGGACCAATACATCGCCGCCGCGCGGGATATCAGCATCCGCGCCGTCGGCGACGAGAACCCCGAGCCGATTCGGGCCGACTTTCGCTCGACGCTCAGGAACGGCTCGGTGCACATCGACGGTCTGCCGCTCGGGACGCGCGGCGGCATGCTCGTCGAATACAATTTCCCGGGCGACGGCGAGTATGTGTTCAACATCAACGTGATCTCGCCATCGGGCACGCCGCTGCGCGCGTATCCGCAGGGCTGGATCGAATATCGCCACAAGCTGATCATGACGATCGACGGCAGCAAGGTTTTCGAGCAGGAGATCGGTGGCGAGGAGGACTCGCGCGACATCGATCAGAGTCAGATGCCGGCCGTCATGGCGATCAAGGAGCGCTTTCGCAATATTCGCCTGCCGGTCAAGGCGGGCCGACACGAGATCGGTGTCACCTGGGTCGCGCGCACCCATGCCGAGGGCGACTACC
This sequence comes from Gammaproteobacteria bacterium, assembly GCA_036526155.1. Taxonomy (GTDB): domain Bacteria; phylum Pseudomonadota; class Gammaproteobacteria; order Steroidobacterales; family Rariloculaceae; genus DATCZB01. The sequence goes on along the minus strand of DATCZB010000275.1, from coordinate 2,107 downwards.
TGCTCGAGGATTTCGTGCCGGGGCTCGGCGTCCCGGACATCCCGCGCGTGGCGGGCACCGAAATCATCGGCCCGTATGCGGCGACAGGTGCCGGGGAAGCGACCGAGAGCCGCGAGAAAGTCTTTATTTGTCGCCCCGACACCGAGTCCGAGGCAACGCCCTGTGCCAGGGAAATCCTGAGCCACCTGGCTCAGCAGGCATTCCGGCGTGACGTCGACGAGACGGATCTCGAGCCGCTAATGGCGTTTTATGCCCAGGGTCAGGCCGAAGGCGGTTTCGAGACCGGGATCCAGAAGGGCCTCATGGCGATCCTGGCCAGCACCAGGTTTCTGTATCGCGCCGAGCCGGAAGGCCGGCCGGCCGGGCTCGGCCCGGGTGACGCCTACCCGATCTCGGACACCGAGCTGGCCTGGCGGATCGCCTTCTTTCTCTGGAGCCAGGGCCCGGACGATCGCCTGATCGAGCTCGCCGAAGCCGGCAGCCTCAGCGAGCCGGGCGTGCTCGAGGCGGAAGTCACCCGCATGCTCGCCGACCCGCGCGCCAGGTCGCTGGTCACTAACTTTGCTTTCCAGTGGCTCGACGTGCGCGACCTGGACATGTCGGGGCCGGACCCGAGGCTGTTTCCGGATTTCGATGAGGACCTGAGGCAGGCCTTCGAGCAGGAGATGGAGCTCTTCATCGAGAGCATTCTGTTCGACGATACCAGCGTCGTCGACTTGCTGACGGCCAGCCACACCTACGTCAACGATCGTCTGGCGCGTCACTACGGCATTCCCGATGTCCGCACCGACCGGTTCCAGCGCGTCGAGCTCGAGGACCCCGCGCGCCACGGCCTGCTCGGCAAGGGCAGCGTGCTGCTGGTGACGTCGTATCCCGACCGGACCTCGCCGGTGCTTCGCGGCGCCTGGGTCATGGACCACCTGCTCGGCACGCCCGCGTCCTCGCCGCCGCCCGGTGTCGAGACGAACCTGACAGCCGTCGAAGGAGCGCAGCCGGCTTCGGTGCGCGAGCGGCTCGAAATGCATCGCTCGGTTCCGTCGTGCAACCACTGCCATGGCGTTATCGACCCTTACGGGCAGCCGCTCGAGAGTTTCAACGCGATTGGCCAGTGGCGCGTGCGCGAGCGCGACACCGGCGTCGACATCGACCCGGTGGGCACGATGGCCGGAACAGGGCAGCGATTGACCGGGCCTGAAGATCTGCGTGCCGCGCTGGTTGCCGATTCCGGGCAATTCGTGCAGGCGCTTACGAGTAAGCTGATGACGTTTGCGCTCGGCCGCAGCGTCGAGTACTTCGATATGCCGACGATTCGATCGATCGTCTCGCGAGCGGAAGCCGAAGGCTATCGGTTCGAGACAATCGTGCGCGGGATCGTGTCGAGCCCCGCGTTCAGGATGCGGACCGTCCCGGAGACCGAGGCGGTCGCATCAGTTAATGTTGAGTCAGACGTAACGAGCCCGCTGGCGATCGACGCCGGCGGCGAATGAGGTTCGGAGGCAAGCGAGATGTTTATCACCAGGAAGCACTTATCGCGACGGACGTTTCTCCGTAGCGGTGGCGCGACGATCGGCCTTCCCTTCCTGAGCGCGATGGTGCCGGCGGCCACGGCCCTGGCACAGACTGCCGCCGCGCCCAAACCGCGCATGGGGTTCTTTTACCTGCCGCACGGCGTGATCATGGACAACACGCGTTACGGCCAGGAAGTGAACGGCTGGACGCCCGAAAACGAGGGCCGTGACTTCGATTTCAAGAGCATCCTCGAGCCGCTCGCCTCGTTCCGGGACAAGCTGACTGTTATCTCTGGCTGCGAGAATGCACATGCCTACGGACCCGTGCACGCGATCACGCCGTCGACCTGGCTGTCCTGCGTCAAGCCGAAGCCCCAGCATGCGCCGTATGCGGCGACGACGATCGATCAGATCGCCGCCCGGCATCTTGGCCAGGACACGCCCCTGCCGTCGATCGAGCTTTCGACCGAAGAGCGCGGTGGCAGCTCCGCCTGCGAGGGCACTTACGGTTGCGCCTATGGCACGACGATCTCGTTTCGCACGCCGACCACGCCGATGCCGATGGAATACGACCCGAAGCGTGCCTTCGAGAAGATCTT
>DATCZB010000274.1:0-2386 GCA_036526155.1 Gammaproteobacteria bacterium | reverse complement strand
GGTTCGGGCCAACTCCCTGTTCGGCGACCTCGGCGGCCGGGGCTGGGAATGGGTCGGCAACTTTCTGATTCTGGGCGGCTTGTATTTGCTCTATCGTGGGGTGATCCGCTGGCACATTCCGGTTGCAATGCTCGCCGGTCTCATCATCCCGGCAGCCATTCTCGGACTCATCTATCCCGACACCTATGCGTCGCTCGAATTTCATCTGTTCAGCGGCGCGACGCTGCTCGGCGCGTTCTTCATTGCGACCGACCCGGTATCGGCCGCAGCCACGGTGCGCGGCCGACTGATCTACGGTGCCGGCATCGGTCTCGTAACTTTTGCGATCAGGACCTGGGGCGGCTACCCGGATGGCGTCGCCTTCGCCGTGCTGCTGATGAATGCGGCTGTGCCACTCATCGACCGCTATACGCGCCCGAGGGTGTTCGGCCATGCCTGAACGGAGCACAGTCCGCACGGTGCCGCTCGTCGCCGCAATCGCCGCCGTCGCGGCAGTTCTGGTTACGGCAAGCTGGGAGCTCAGCTTCGAGCGTATCGCCGCCAACGAGCGAGCCCGGCTGCTGGCAAGCCTGTCGAGCGTGCTCGATCCCGATGTCCTGGCGCGCGATCTGGACCCGGTCCTGATCACCGTGGAAGATCCCGAGCGCCTCGGCAGCAACGAGCCACTCGAAGTGTTCGTCCCCGTCGATGGCGGCCGCCCCATCGCCGCAATCTTCGCCAGCGTCGCACCCGACGGTTACAACGCACCGATCGGGCTGCTGATCGGCATCGAATTCGCGACCGGCGACATTACCGGCGTTCGCGTCGTCAATCACCGGGAAACGCCGGGCCTCGGCGACCTCATCGACATCGAAAAGTCGGACTGGATCCTGCAGTTCAACGGCAGGCGCGTCGACGATCCGCCAGCCTCTGCATGGGCCGTCACCAAAGAGGACGGTGTTTTCGACTCGATGACCGGCGCGACGGTGACGCCGCGCGCCGTCATCCGGGCAGTCCATAACACATTGCTATACTTTCGCGAGCACCGTGACGAGCTGATCACTGCGGTCCGCGAGGCCGAATCCCGCGGCAATCCGCCACCGGACTGAAGTGCTGTGACTGCGATTCCCACCAGCAACCCGCCTGCACTGTGGACCCAGGGACTCTGGACCAATAATCCGGCGCTCGTGCAGCTGCTCGGGCTTTGTCCGCTGCTCGCCGTCACGACGTCGTTCGTCAACGGGCTCATGCTCGGGCTGGCCACAACGGCCGTGCTCGTCCTGACCAACATCACGATCTCTTTGGTTCGCTCCGCGCTCGAACCGGTCGTGCGCATCCCGCTGTTCGTCCTGATCATCGCGTCGCTCGTCACTTCGATCGATCTTTCGATGCGGGCGCTGTTCTTCGAGTTGCACGAGACGCTGGGGCTGTTCATTCCGCTGATCATCACCAACTGCGCCATCCTGGCACAGGCGGAAACCGTCGCCAGTCGGCACCCGGTCGGATATTCCGCGGCGTCGGCACTGACGACGGGCATCGGTTTCGCGCTGGTGCTGGTCGTTCTCGGCGCCATGCGCGAGATTGTCGGGGCCGGCACGCTGTTCGCAGACCTCGATATGCTGTTCGGTCCCGCCGCGGCGGGGCTGGCGCTCGAGCTCGGTTTCGAGGGTGTGCTCATCGCGATCTTGCCACCCGGCGCATTCTTCGGCCTTGCCGCCCTGCTCGCCATAAAGAACTGCCTGGCGGCCCGGGACTCCGCCGAATGAACGCTGCCAGGCGAACGGAAATTTACACCCGGCTCCGGGCAGCCAACCCCGAACCGACGACCGAGCTCGTCTATCACTCGAATTTCGAGCTGCTGATCGCCGTCATTCTTTCGGCTCAGGCCACAGACATCAGCGTTAACAAGGCCACCGCAACGCTATTCCCCGTTGCCAGCACGCCGGCCCGAATCCTCGACCTCGGTGAGGCCGGCCTCAAGCGCCACATCAAGACAATCGGTCTGTACAACAGCAAAGCCGAAAACATCATCAAGACCTGTCGCATCCTGCTCGACAAGCATGGCGGCGAAGTGCCGGACGAACGGGCCGCGCTCGAGGCGCTGCCCGGGGTCGGCCGCAAGACGGCGAACGTCATCCTCAACACGGCATTCGGCCAGCCTACGATCGCCGTAGACACCCATATATTCCGCGTGGCGAATCGCACGGGGCTCGCCAAAGGCAAGAATGTCGCCGAGGTCGAGCGGCGGCTCACCAAGTTCACGCCCGATGAGTTCAAGCTGAACGCGCACCACTGGCTGATCCTGCACGGGCGTTACATCTGCAAGGCACAGAAGCCTCTCTGCGGCGAATGCCCGATCACGGACCTCTGCGAGTACCGGCACAAAACACTCTGAACCCTGAAATGT
>DATCZB010000273.1:0-4089 GCA_036526155.1 Gammaproteobacteria bacterium | reverse complement strand
ATGCAGGTCTTGCACGCCCTGGATGCGGAAACCGGCGAAGAGCTCTGGCGCTCCGAGCCGCTCGGTTCGCCGATTGCCGTGAGCACAATCACCTATGCCGTTGACGGCAGGCAGTACGTTGCCGTCATCAACGGCCGGGTGGGTCTCGGGACGCAGACGATGGCCGATTGGGGCGGCATCGAGATGCCCGAAGACCGCGGCAATTCGATCAACGTCTTTGCTTTGCCGGACTGACAGCGGCGCGACCACCAACACCGGCGCCATCGCTTCCGGTGGCGCCCGGGCGGCATGCTGACGCTCTATCACCATGGATCGTCGGCGTGCGCGGCAAAGGTCCGCTTTGCGCTCGAGGAGAAGCAGCTCGACTGGGAGGGCCGCTACGTCGACCTCATGCGCGGCGAGCAGTTCGCGCCGGAGTATGTCGCGCTCAACCCGAAGGCGGTCGTGCCGACGCTCGTGCATGACGCGGCCGTGATCACCGAGTCGACCGTCATCTGCGAGTATCTCGACGAGACTTTTCCCGCGCCTGCCCTGATGCCGGGCGCGCCTCTCGAGCGCGCTCGCATCAGAATCTGGACCAAGGCCGTCGATGAGGAGCTGCATCCGGCCTGCTCGGCGCTGACCTACATCGTTTCGCATCGGCATCGGATTCTTCGGGAAGGTGCCGCGAGCTTCGAGGAGTTCCTTGCGGCCGGGGGTACGGAGGGCCGCGCCGCCCGGGAGCGCAAGTGGCAGTGGATACAGCATGGGCTCGAGGCGCCCGGCGCGGCCGCTCAGCTCAGGATTTACGCCGGTTACATCGAGAAGATGGACCAAACGCTCCAGGCTAGCGAATGGCTCGCAGGGGAATCGTTTACGCTGGCCGACGTCGCGCTGGCGCCGTATCTGTTTCGCCTCGAATCGCTGGCGATGGATTCCCTCTGGCGCGGCGGGCGCCTGCCGCGGGTCGAGGCCTGGTATTCCCGCATCCGTTCGCGGCGGAGCTTCTCGCCCGCCTTCGAGCGCTGGATGCCGGCCGAGCTCGCTCAGGAGATGAAGGCCAACGGCGGGCGGGCGCGGCCCGGGATCGAAAAGATACTCGGGATCAGCTGACTCGAAGGCAGGTTGCTATTGCGGGGCTGCGAGCGCGAGCAGGGCCGCCTGGTTCTGCTCATGGGCGTCGGTCCAGAGCCCGACCTCCCGGTAGTAGCGAACCGCGCCCGGGTGATACGGGTGCATGTTATCGGCCGGGGCGAGCTCGTCGGCGGCAATTTCGGCGACCAGCGAGACGTCCCCACGCAGCGTGTCCCAGTTGCTGTGAATCGTCCGGATGATCTCGTAGGCCAGGTCCTCGCTCATGTGCACGCCGGTATTGAGCATATCGGGTACGCCCGAGACCCGGATTGGCCCCGGGATCCCGACACTGTTCTCGCGGGGCGCGACGGTAACTACGCGGGTCCCCGGCATGACCTCGGCAAGCCGGGCCTCGTCCTGGCCCATCGTCAGGTAGCGAATGCCGTCCGACAGCGCCGCATTCGTCTCCATGCCGAGTGCCGTGCCGATGCCGATCGGCACCGCGTCGGCGCGGCCTTCGCGGAGCGCGGTCGCAGCCTCGCCGAGCCCCGCTACGGTCATGGCCTCGACATCGTCGAAACCGAGTCCGCCGGTCGCGAGAATCCCGCGGTGCAGCTGCTCGAGCGCCACGTTGGCGCGAAACCGGACGACGACGCGCTGACCGCGCAGATCCTCGACCCGGTAGAGATCCGAATCGGCGCGAACCATGAACGTGATGTTCAGCGGGAACATCATGCCGAGCGTGCGCAGGTTGGTCATCGGCGTCTCGTAAGGCGGCAGGCCGCGATACGAGAGGTAGCCATCGATGTTCGTGTTGAGCCCGAGCGCGACTTCGCCGCGTTGCAACATCGGCAGGTACACCGAGGAGCCCGAGAAGGGGCGAATCGTCGAGCGTATCCCGGCGGTTTCCTGGATCAGCTTGGCCAGACCGCCGGCGACCGTATAAACGTTAGTGCCGGCGGGGTTCGATGCGATCGTGATCTGCTGCGCGCTGCCGCTGCCGCCGGTGCTGCCGCCGCAACCGGCGGCCGCGAGCACGAGTGCCGCAAGGCCCAGCTTGATGAGGGGGCGCCGCACGGGCAGTCAGCCGACGTCTCTTTGAATCGAGCGCAGGCGCGGGAAGCGCACGACGGTGCCGGGGCGCACCTGGTCGAGATCGATATCGGGGTTGTACTGGCGCAGCAGCCAGACCGGCACGTCATACTGCCGGAGCGCAAGGAGCCAGAGCGACTCGCCCGTGCGCACGACGTGGTTGACGATTTCGTCGATCTGATAGGCGAGAAAGAACGACTCCTGCCGCTGGGCCTGGTAGGCGATCCGCCTGGCCTCGAAGAGCGCCTGATCGACGTTAGAGAAGTCGAGCCGGATGCGTCTGCCGACGACGACGGCCTGCTCGAACGGCATGCCGTTGATATCCCGAAGCCGCTGGGTCCGGATCCCGAGCCAGTCGGCGTAATGGCCGAGCGTCTCCATGTCCTGGACTTCGATCGTGCCATTGTCCGCCACCGCATAGTCGCTGGGGTCGGCCGCGAGCGTCGCCTGGCTCGAGACCAGCAGGCTCGCTTCGGGTGCAACCGAAGTCGCTTCGGTGTCGCTCTCCTCGGCTTCCTGGACGGCTGCAACCGCCGCACGCGTGGGCTGCGGCGTCGTCGGCCGCGGCGGCTCGGCGGCCGTCTCCTGAACGGCCGGTATGGCCGCGAGCTCACGCCCCGGCACGGGCAGCGTCAACTGCTGGCCGACACGGATGAAGTTTCGGTTGTCGAGCCCGTTGGCGCGAACCAGGGCCGACAGGCTGATGCCGTACTGCTCGGCGATCTCGGACAGCGTGTCGCCGCTGCGGACGCGATGCTGCAGATCGGGACGTTGCGACGCAAAGCGCATGCCGGACGGAATGGCGGAGAGCAAGGCGGAGCTGTCGCTGCCGACACTCGCCGGCACCCGAACCTCGAAACCTTTCGGAACGTACTTGTCGCCTTCCCAGACGGTCTCCATCAGCGCCGGGTTGAACCGCTGCAGCTCACGCAGAGAAATATCCCAGGCGCTTGCCAGCGGCTCCGCGTCGACGTAGTCGGGCAGGGTCACGGCCGTAACCTCTAGCGGCGGCTCGATCTCGAAGTCGCCGAAGTAGCGCTCGGCGTTGCGATCGACGTCGAGGGCGGCAAGAAACGCCGCGTAGAAGTTCCGCGACGCGAAGCCGAAGGTACGGCTGTTGTAGTTCTCGACAATCTGGCCGATGTCGTCGGTGCCGAGTTGCCGAACGGCTCGACGCATTCCGCCGAGGCCATGGTTGTATGCGGTGATCGCAAGTGGCCAGCTGCCGATGACGTCGTAATTGTCCTTGAGCAGTTGCGCGGCGGCGTCGCTCGAGAGATACGGGTCGCGCCGCTCGTCGACGATGTGGTCGATCTGCATGTAGCGCAGGCCCGTCGAGCGCGTGAATTGCCACATGCCGGCCGCGCCGACGCGGGAGTAGGCCGTCGGGTCGAACGACGACTCGACGTGCGGCATTGCGATGAGCTCGCGCGGCAGGCCGGCCTCGTCGAGCACCTGCTCGATGTAGGACCGCCAGCGCCCGGAACGGATGAGGCCCGCGAGATAGCGGTCGGACTGACCGAGCTGGAACCGGATCCGGTTCGCTGCCCGTGCAAACTCCTCGTTACTCGTGCCTGCAGGCCACATGGCGAGGACACGGGCCTCTTCGGAGCTCAAGCCGCCGCGCTCGCCCCGGGCGAGCTTGTCGAGGATGGCTTCGTACCTGTCGGCCGCGCGGTCCCGGATCCGGCTGCGCTGCCGCGACGAGGCGCCTTCGGGAAACTCGAGCGTCTCGTAGACGACGGCGAGATTGCCGGAGTCGTGCAGGAAGCCGCTGCTCGAGTTGACCTCGGTATAGACGCGGGTCCAGAACTGGACTGCGCTCGTTAATTCGGGCGGGCGCGGAAAAAGCTCCTGAGCGCTCGCGAAGCCTGCGAGCGCACACCAAAGCAGAATCAGCCTAGTCGCAATCCGCATACTTCAGCCCGTCCATTTTCTTGTTAT
>DATCZB010000272.1:0-8067 GCA_036526155.1 Gammaproteobacteria bacterium | reverse complement strand
GATTCGACGGCCGCGACCGGCAAGTGATCTATGAAAACGAGCGAAACGCCCGTCCTTGTCGTTGGTGGTGGCTCCGCGGGGACGACGCTGTCGCTGGAGTTGGCGCGCCGCGGAGTCGAGGTGCGCACAGTCGATCGTCTTCCCGGGCCGGCGAAGACATCTCGCGCGATCGTCGTTCACGCGCGAACAGCCGAGCTCCTGGAGTGCGTCGATGAACGTCTGATCGCGCGCTATCTCGACCGCGGCATTCCCAACAAGGGCTACGTCCTGCACTTCGTAGACAGTGAGGGCAGGCGAAGCGAGGTCCGCCCCGGAATCGACTTCACTCACCTCGAGAGCCGTTATCCCTGCATGCTCATTCATGGTCAGAGTGAGACCGAAAACAATATCCGGGACTACATGCGTGAGGAGTACGGATTCGGGATCGAATGGAACACCGAGTGCGTCGATGTGGAGCAGGACGCTGACGGTGTCACGGCAACCCTCGTGCATGGCGGCGACGACTCGAACAGGGAGCGTGTCAGGTGCCGTTACCTCGTAGCTTGCGATGGCATCAATTCCCGCGTGCGCCAGCATCTCGCCCTGACCCAGCAGGAAAGTGACTATTCCGGCACCGTGCTGCAGAACATGGATGTGTTTCTCAATGACTTTCCGGACGTTGAGGACTACGTGCACTACTGTGCCGGCACGGATCACTTCCTCATGGTCGTCAAATTGCCGGGCGGGTTCTTTCGGCTCCTGCTCAGCGACCGTGGCGAAGCGGCCGATCCGAACATCACGCCTGAGCAGGGGTTCATGCGGCTGATCGACAAGCACTTCGACGGTGTGACACTCGGCGATCTCGTCTGGCATTCGAAGTGGGAGAGCTGGGTCCGGCTGGCGGATACCTATCAGGAGGGCAATATCCTGCTGGCCGGTGACTCGGCGCACGTGCACTCGACGACAGGCGGTCAGGGCATGAACTGCTGCATTCAGGATGCGTTCAACCTGGGGTGGAAGCTCGCACTCGTCGTGAGCGGCAGAGCGCGCAGTGAGTTGCTTGCAACCTACGAGGCGGAGCGAAGGCCGATCGCTGAGCAGGTCATTTGGGCGGCCTCGGCCCTGCATGAGATCTTTATGGGTCACGGCAAGGACATCGCCGAACGCGCTCAGAAAATCAGCGATCAGAGTTTTCTCGATGCAGTGGTCGGCCGTTGCTCCGGCATTTCCTACACCTATCGTGACTACATCGATCAACCGGACGACGGTGCTGCCCTCGACGGCCCGATGATAGGGGATCGCGTGCCGGACGCGGATCTGTCCGGAGACGGCGGCACGGTGTTCGGGTTGATGCGTCACCCGGGATTCACGCTGCTCGCCTTGCCCGGCACCTCCGGCAATCGGGCAGAGACTGAATCCGTGCTCGATGTGTTCCGTTCGCGTTACGGTGATCTGATGCAGTGTCACGCGCTCGAGCCTTCCGCGGGACTGGCGCGAACCTTTGGCGAGGATGCTGAGGATCGGCTGTTGCTGATTCGCCCTGACGGCTATCTGGGTTATCGCTGTCGAGTCGAGGCCGCCGAAGGGCTCGAGCGTCACCTCGAGAGTTTTCTGATTTCGCGCTGAATCAGCGCGACCGGCGTTACTTGCTTAAAGGTCGCCGAGATTGATTTCGTGGATACCACACTCGCGCTGCAGGCCGAAGAATCGCGTCTCATCGAGCGTCGAAACTTCGTGGATGGGCTTGGTGCTGTGGTGGTCGCCGATCGAGAGATAGCCTTTGGCCCATAGCGGGTGATACGGCAGGTCGTGCTGTTTCAGATACAGATAGATGTCGCGATCGTTCCAGTCTGCGATCGGGTGCACCTTCCAGCGGCCGCCCGACCAGTCGAGAAACGGAATGGCCGATCGTGATTCGCTCTGCTTGCGTCTGAGCCCGGCGAACCAGGTCGAGACCTCGAGCTCGCGCAACGCCCGGCGCATCGGCTCGACTTTGTTCTCTTCGTTGTAAGCGTTCAGGCCTTCGACACCCTGGCGCCAGCGCTGGCCGTGGCGCGCCTCCTGCCATGCCGGCGACATCGCGGCGCGATAGACCTTGATATTCAGTTTGAGTCTTTCGGTCAGCTCGTCGACGAAGCGGTAGGTTTCCGGAAACAGATAGCCGGTGTCGACCAGAATGACAGGAATCTGCGGGTCGACCCGAGTCAGCATATGCAACGACACCGCCGCCTGCGCACCAAAGCTCGAGCTCAGCGCATGCTGGCCCGGCAGGTGCTCGTACGCCCACGCGACGCGATCTTCAGCGGACAGCCTGGAGAAAATCGAGTTGCAGCGCTCGAGCGCAACGGCGCGCGAGGCTTCCTCGTCGTAGGCCATGGAGTCGATCAGACCGTTGACCGTGCCTGCTTTGACGTATTTTTCTACCGCGCTCACCGGGTCGTTCCTGCCTTTCCCGCGCAGTTGCCTGATTGCGGGGGACGCATACCCTAAGTCGGCCCATGGGGCAGGGGAACGGTCAACTTCTCATTCAGATATAACCAAAGGTTATAATTATTCGTTATCGGCCGCGAGAACCTCAGTTGCCGCCGTTTCGGCCGTCTCGAGCGCGCCTTCGAGTCCTCGGCCGGTGAGCGCCAGGTGCTCGCCACAGAAGTGAATCCGGCCGTGCGGGGCGCCCATTTGCGCCGCGAATCGCCGGATCTGGCCCGGCTTGAAATAGGCCCAGGCGCCGCGGGCGAACGGGTCGCTGCCCCAGGCTTTGAGCCCGATCAGCTCGAGCTGGCCAGTGGCCGCCGGCCGTATGGCCTCGATCGCCCCGATGACGGCAGCGCCTGCCTCGGCGTCGCTCATGCCCTCGAGCCGCTCGGCGTTCGGACCGATGACCCAGCAGGACAGGTGACTGACCTGGTCGGGATTCGTGCCGGAGCGCACGCCCGTGACCATGCCGGCCAGGGAGTCGGTGAACAGGCTCGGCGCGTAGCCGTCTGTTTCCCAGTAGGGCTGTTTCGGCCTCAGATAGACCTGGGTAATGGCCTGGTGCGGCAACTCGCTGACGGCCTCGGCCTGGGGCCCGGCCAGCGGCGGGTCGATGTCCATCCGCCGCAGCACGCCGAACGGCAGCGAAGAGATCACACGCCGCGCCGTAATCTTGCGGCCGTCTGTCAGCGCGAGCGCGGCGTGGTCTGCCTCGCTCTTGATGGCCTTGACCTCGGCGCCGAGCTCGACGGGATTCGACAGTGCGGCCGCCATCGCGTCCGGCACGCGTTGCACGCCGTGCTCGACGGTAAAGCCCAGGCTGTCGCTGGGCGCGAGCTTGCGTTGCTGTTTCGAGAACGCCGCCCGGAACAGCATGAGCAGGGCCGAGACGTCGCCCGCGTCACGGCCGAAGGTCGTATTGATGCCGTAGCCCATGTCGACGACGTCCTCGCCGAGTCCGAGCCCGAGCATCCAGTCCCGCATCGAGACATCGAGCTCGAGGTGCTCGTCCGCGAGCCAGTCGCCCGGTTGCTCGAGCGGGTTCTCGCGCATCGTCAGCACGCGGTGGTAGTTCCACGGCATGAGCTCGCGGTCGGCCCCGGGGAACGGATTCGAAGGGTGCGCCGGCCAGTCGCGCTGCCGAATGATCTCGTTGCCGAGGACGAGCTCCTGCTCGCGAAAGAACTCGAGAATTGGCGTGACGTCGATCAGCGGAATCGAGAACCGCTCGCACAGTGCCATGAAGCGCGCGTAGCCGGCACCGATGTACGTGGCTCCCGCTTCGGCGTTGTCGCCGAGCTGGCGCATCGAGTGAATGCGTCCGCCGGTGCGGTCCTGGGCTTCGAGCACGCGAACGCGATAGCCCTGTTCCTCGAGCATGAGCGCGGCCATGAGTCCGGAGATGCCGGCACCGATGACGGCGACGTCGCAATCCGTCTGCATCAGCTCGCGCCGCCCGCGTCGAGCGGGTCGGCCGCGCCGCACAGCGACTCGCGCGTCGGGCCCGGGCGTCCGGACAGGCAGCAATCGGCTGGGCAGAAGTCGTGCTTGGGCTCGAGCTTGCCGACCGTCTTGCGGTCGGTCGAGTCGGCCATCCGCTCGACGATCAGATCGCGCACCATCGCGACGTAGTCGGCGTGGGCGCCGACCGTGCCCGCGCGAATCATATTGATGCCCGCGGCCTCGGCCCGTTTGGCGGCATCGACGTCCAGATCGAGCACGACCTCCATGTGGTCGCAGACGAAACCGATCGGCATCACGATGGCATGCTCGACGCCATTCGCAGCCTCTTCCTCCAGCGCATCGCTGATGTCGGGCCCGAGCCAGGGCTCGCCGCCATAGCGTGCGTTATTGCTCTGAAACACGAGTCGCCAGTCGGCGAAGCCGGCCGCCGCCGCAGACTCGGCGCAGCTGTCTTCGAGTTGATCGACATAGGGCGAATTCGCTGCCATCGACTCGGGCAGGCTGTGCGCCGTGAACAGCAGGCGGGCGGCATCGCGGGCCGAGGCTGGCAGCTTCTCGCGCGCCTCATCCAGACGATCGGTTACGGCGGCGATGAAGCCCGGATGATTGAAACCGACGCGAAGTTTGTCTATGTCTGGCGCACCTTCGACTCCCTGCACGGCTTCGAACAGATCCTCGCGATACTTGCGGCAACCGGAATACGAGCTGAAGGTGCTGGTGACATAGGCTGCCGCGCGTTTGACGCCGTCGCGCGCCATCTGCTGCAGGGTGTCGCCGAGCATCGGGTGCCAGTTGCGATTGCCCCAGTAGATCGGCAGCGTCGGCCCTTCGGCATCGAGCAGCGCCTGCAGCGCGGCGATGAACTCGCGCGTGTGGCCGTTGATCGGGCTGATGCCGCCAAAGTCCTGGTAGCGGGCGGCGATGCGCTGCTTGGTTTCTTCCGTGACACGAAGCCCGCGAAACACATTATCGAGAAACGGCATGACGTCGTCCGGACCCTCGGGCCCGCCGAAAGAAACGATGAGCACGGCATCGTAGTCGTGCGCCTCGAGGTCGTAGAACCGCGTGTCGAGCTGCTCAGTCATCGCCGAGTGTGCTCTGCCAGATCACCTTGCCGATAAAGAACGGTCCCAGCCGATCGAGAAACTGTGACGTCTGCTCGGTTCGCCGCATCTCCTGCACGACGGCTGACAGCGGATGCAGCTTAGGGCCGAGCAAGCCGACCACGAAGTCGTTGTCGTCGCGGTCGAGCCCGTGACAGGCGAGACGAATATCCGTTGCGTGGCCGCCGGCACCGTACCGCTTGGCCAATGTGCCGTGCTCGCCCAGGATGCTCTTCTGACGTTCCTCCGGCAGCACGTAGAATCCTTTCGAGCGCTGCAGCGGATACCAGACGACCCATTCGTTGCGTGGATCCGTCAGCCTGGTCACGGGCCGCGTGATCAGCGTCTCCTCGAGATCGGGCTCGTATCCGATCGAATAACTGCGACCCAGCATGTCGAATTCCGGCTTATAGTCGAAGACGACGAACGGGTCGGAATTGAACACGTCGCGCAGCGTCGTTACGAAGTCTGAAGGATCCTCGCTCGCAACCATGACGCCGATCCCGAAGGGGTCGTTGATATCGGCGTATACGGCCGCGGCCAGGCCCGTCGCTTCGAGCGCCTTGATCGCGTGTCTGGTGTCGTCGACATCGGTGAAAGCCGTGAATTTCATGAACAGCCGGCGGTCGAGGGAAATGATCTCCCTGCCGCGTCGACCTTTCTCGCTGAGGTCGAGCGGGCGGACGACCGCTGGGTCGCTTGCAGCATCACTCATCGGTTTTCCTCTTGCACAGTTTCGATCAGCGCCTCGACGCTGGCGATCGGGGTCGTCGGCAGGATGCCATGACCGAGATTGACGACGTGCCCCAGGGCGTCGACATGCGCCAGCAGCGACGCGGTCGCGGCGCGTGTCGCGTCGGGTCCCGCAAGCAGCACGGCAGGATCGATGTTGCCCTGCACCGCCCGGTCCGGATAGCGGCGCTGCAGTTCACCGAGGTCGAGGCGCCAGTCCGTCGCCAGTACTTCGGCCGGCAGGGCGGCATAGGCATCGACGAGATGCGGCGCATTTTGCAGGAACAGAATTCTCGGCACGCCCGCTTCGCCGACGCGCTCGAGCAGGCGCTTGAGATGCGGCTCGATGAGCCGTTGCCAGTCGCCGAGCGACAGAACGCCCGCCCAGGAATCGAAGATCTGCACGGCGTCGGCGCCGGCGGCATGCTGGGCGATCAGGTAGTCGGCCATGAGATCCGACAGCATGCCGAGCAGCTTGTCGAGCAGCTCGGGCTCCCCGGCGGCAAACGCCCGCAGCGTCGGAAAGTCCTTCACGCCCCGGCCTTCGACGAGGTAGGCTGCGAGCGTCCACGGTGCGCCGCAAAAACCGAGCAGCGCAGTCGACGACGGCAGCTCGGCGTGAACCAGGCTCAGTGCCGTGATGACCTCGGGCGCCACGTCGGCGTCCGGTTCGTGCAGACGGTCGAGGTCGGCCTGAGTTCGGATCGGATTGGCCACCACCGGCCCCGGATCGAAATCGAAGTCGACGCCGATGGCGGGTAGCGGGCTCATGATGTCGGCGAAGACGATAGCGGCATCGAGCGGGAAGCGCCGGATCGGCATCAGCGTGACTTCGGTCGCAAGCTCCGCATTGCCGGCGAGATCCTTGAAGCTGTGATCCTTGCGGAACTGGCGGTACTCGGGCAGATAGCGCCCGGCCTGGCGCATGATCCAGACCGGCCTGCGCGCCGTCGGCCGCTGCGCCATCGCCTCGAGCAACGGCTTCCTGGAAATGGGGTCAGACCCCTTTTCATGAAAAAGGGGTCTGACCCCTTTTTGCTCACTCGTCATTCGTGCCCTCCTCAGGCTCTGTGGTGAACCGGTAACCCACACCGCGGACGGTGTGGAAGTGGGCCGGCTCTTCCGGGTCGCGCTCGAAGCGCTTGCGAATGCGAACGATGAAGTTGTCGATCGTTCGGGTAGACGGGAAAACCTCATAACCCCAGACCCGGTCGAGGATGTCCTCGCGGGTGACGATTTCGCCCTCGCGCTCTGACAGCGCCTGCACGATCATCGCTTCCTTGTGCGTGAGGCTGTGCTCGGTTCCGTCCCAGGCACGGGCCTTGTAGGTCTTGAAGTCGATGCGGTTGCCGCCGAAATCGAGCGCGTCGGATGCCTCGTCATACCAGCGGCTGCGCCGCAGAATCGCCGCAACCCGCAGCAAGAGCTCCTTGAGATGGAACGGCTTGGTCAGATAATCGTCGCCACCGGCCTCGAAGCCGCGGACCCGATCTTCGGGCGCGCCCTTGACGGTCAGGAACAGGACGGGCGTCTGGATGCCGTCGCGCCGCATGCTCGCGCAGAGCTCGAGGCCGTCCATCTCGGGCATCATGACATCGAGGATCGCGAGATCGAAGCGTTCGGAACTGACGCATTCGAGCCCGGCGCTGCCGTCGTAGGCAACTTCCGTCTCGTAGCCTTCGGCGGCGAGATTCTCACGAATGCCATCGGCGAGATGGGCTTCGTCGTCGACGACGAGGATACGGGCGCGTCGACTCATGTAGCGCTCCTCTGCGGCCAGCTCAGCGCGATTTCGGCTCCGGTTCCGGGGCCCCGGCTTTCCGCCCGAATGCTCGCGCCGGACAGTTCGGCCAGCTTGCGGACGATGTAAAGGCCAAGTCCCGTGCCGGGCGTCTTGCGACGCAGTTCGTCACCGAGCCGGTGGAACTTCTCGAACATCAGATTTGCGTCTTCCGGCGCGAAGCCGAGGCCGTCATCGCTGACGGCCAGCTCGATCCGACCATTGACCGACGCGATCCGGACGTCGATGCGGTGGCCCTCGCCCGCGATGCAGGCCTTGAGCGCATTGTCGATCAGGTTACGCAGGATCGTGTCGAGCGCCTGACGGTCGATGGCCAGCGTGATCGAATCCGGCACGCTCTGGTGGATCTCGATCGAGTGTCGAGCGGCGCGCTCGCCGAAAGACTCGACGGCGTTGGCGACAACGGCGCCGAGCTCGGTCTCTTCCGTATCGAGCTCGTGCTGGCCTTCCTCGATTCGCGTCGTGTCGAGAAGATTCTCAACCATCCTCAGGAGCCGCTCGCAGTCTTCGAGG